>JAQGMT010000291.1 GCA_028292185.1 Ramlibacter sp.
TGGTCTCCAATCCGGTGTCGACCACCGTCACGCGCCATGGCTCGCTCGACGTCCGCAGCAGCTGGGTGGTGTTCTCGCGCATGTCGAAGCGCACGTCGGCGCCGTCCAGCGCATAGTCGCGGAAGAATTGCTTGATGAGGTGGCCCTTGTAGCCGCAGCAGATCACGAAGTCGTTCAGCCCATGGGCCAGGTAGATCTTCATGATGTGCCACAGGATCGGCCGGCCGCCGATCTCGACCAAGGGCTTGGGTCGGACTGTGCTTTCTTCACTGATGCGGGTCCCATACCCGCCCGCGAGAATGAGGACCTGCATCTCAGCTTACTGCCCGTGCAGCCTCGCCGCGGAGATCGCGAAGGGGCCCCGCCCAACCGGCAATGATTCTTTCATTTAGGCTCCCACTCACGAACTTGAGTTTGCGAACCACATCGTTGCACGAAACCTAAGAGGTTGCTTTTTGCATTTTGCTGCGAACGGTAAGAGTGGCAAAAAGCAACTCAGCAAAGCAATCGTGGCGCTTTGCTTGGCGGGTCGTCAGGGAACCAGGAACAAAGCCTGCAGATCGTTGAGGAAGTCCAAGCCGCGCTGGGTCGGCCGAATGCGCTCGACGCTGCGCTCGATCAAACCTTTGCGCTCGGCCTCTTGCAACGCCGGCTCGATCGCGCTCATCGCCAGGCCGGTGCGTTCGCAAAATTGCGTGGGCGCGAACCCTTCCTTCAAGCGCAGCGCGTTGAGCATGAATTCGAATGGCAAGTCGGCGCGTGTGACCTCATCGTCCTGCGAAAGCGCCTGGCCCGCGAGTGCATTGCGCATGTAGAGGCTGGGGTCGCGGTAGCGCACTTGCCGCACAACGCGATGCGGAAAACTCAGCTTGCTGTGAGCGCCGGCGCCCAGCCCGAGATAGTCGCCGAATTGCCAATAGTTCATGTTGTGCCAGCAGCGATGTCCGGGCTTGGCATATGCCGACACTTCGTAGCGGTCCATCCCCGCAGCCGCGGTCATCTCGGTGATGCGGTCCAGCATGGCATAAGCGCTGTCGTCGTCGGGGATGCGCGGGGGAAACTTGGCGAACCAGGTGTTGGGCTCGATGGTCAGGTGGTAAATCGAGATGTGCGGCGGCACGAACGCGAGCGCCTGCACCATGTCCTGCTCCATCTGCTCGAGCGTCTGCCCCGGCAGCGCATACATGATGTCGAGGTTGAAAGTATTGAACGCGAGGGCCGCCTCGTCCACCGCCGCAATCGCCTGGGCGCGGTCGTGCACGCGCCCGAGCGCCTTCAGGTGGGCGTCGTTGAAACTTTGCACGCCGATCGACAAGCGTGTGACGCCGGCCGTGCGGTAGGCGCGAAAGCGCTCCCTCTCGAACGTGCCGGGATTGGCTTCGAGCGTCACCTCGCACGCGGGTTCCAGTTTCAGCCGGGCGCGAATCGCGCCGAGCAACTCGTCGATGGCTTGCGGCGGGAACAAGCTGGGCGTTCCGCCGCCGATGAACACGCTGTGGATCGTGCGCCCCCAGATCAAGGGAAGCGCGGCGTCGAGGTCGGCCACGAGCGCGTCGAGATAGCGCTGTTGCGGCATCTCGCCAGGCTCGATCTCATGCGAATTGAAATCGCAATAGGGGCACTTCTTCAGGCACCAAGGCAGGTGGACATAGAGCGACAGCGGTGGCAATGCCGGCAATTGCAGCGTCCCCGGGCGAAGGTAGTGCTGTACGTCCTTCACCGCGGCCACCGGCGTTGGCGGCTGGATGCTCACTATTTTCATGACCAGTTCTCGCGGATCAGTTCCACCATCTTGCGTGCCGCCTTGCCGCGATGGCTGTTCGCATTCTTGACGTCGGGCGGCAATTGCGCGAAGGTCTGGCCGAACTCGGGGATGTACATCACGGGGTCGAAACCGAAGCCGTTGCCGCCCGCCGGCTCGCGCGCGATCTCTCCGGCCGCGCGGCCCACTGCGATCAACGGCTCAGGGTCATCCGGGGTGCGCACCGCCACCAGCGTGCTGACCAGGGCGGCGCGCCGGTTCGATTGGCCTTCCAGCTGTTCGAGCAAGGCGCGCACATTGTTCGCGTCGCCTTTTTCGTAGCCGAACTGCATCGCGTAAAACGCGGTGTCCACGCCGGGCAAGCCGCCGAACGCATCCACGCACAGGCCCGCGTCGTCGGCCAACGCGGGCAACCCGCTTTCGCGCGCGGCATGGCGCGCCTTGGCCAGCGCGTTCTCGACGAAAGTTCGATGGGGTTCCTCGGCCTCGCCGATACCCAGCTGCGCCTGCGCCACCAGCTCGATGCCCAGCGGCGCGAGCATGGCTTGCAGCTCGGCGAGCTTACCGGGGTTGTTCGAGGCGAGAACGATTTTCGGAAACATGCAGGGATTTTGCGCGCGATGGAGAGCCCCACCCTGCCCTCCCCCCGGGGAGGGGAAATTCCCGCGTCAGGCGGACAGGGCTTTTTGCTGTAGCAGAACCAACTCCGCAATGCCCTTCTCGGCCAGCCGCAGCAGTTCGTCCATTTCGGCGCGCGTGAAGGCGGCGCCCTCGGCCGTGCCTTGCACTTCGACGAAGTGGCCCGCGCCCGTCATCACCACGTTCATGTCCGTGTCGCAGCTGACGTCCTCGACGTACTCCAGGTCGAGCAGCGGCATGCCTTGCACGATGCCCACCGACACCGCGGCGACAGCCCCGCGGATGGGCGACGCGACGAGCTTGCCTTGCGCCATCAACTTGTTCACCGCGTCCTGCGCGGCGACGAATGCCCCCGTGATCGCGGCGGTGCGCGTGCCGCCATCGGCCTGGAGCACGTCGCAATCGAGCTGGATCGTGCGCTCGCCCAGCGCCTTCAGGTCGAACACCGCGCGCATCGAGCGGCCGATGAGGCGCTGGATTTCCTGCGTGCGCCCGCTCTGCTTGCCGCGCGCCGCCTCGCGATCGCTGCGCGTGTGCGTGGAGCGCGGCAACATGCCGTACTCGGCCGTCACCCAGCCTTCGCCGCTGCCTCGCTTGTGCGGCGGCACTTTTTCCTCGACCGACGCGGTGCACAGCACCTTGGTGTTGCCGAATTCGATCAGCACCGAGCCTTCGGCGTGGATGGTGAAGCCGCGGGTGACGCGGATGGGGCGCAGCTGGTCTGCGGCCCGGCCGCCGGGTCTGGTGAAACTCATTTGATTCCTGTGGGAGAACGGCGCCGCGTGGCCGTGATCAGTTGCGGAGAGAGCTAAAGATCTGTCCCGCAAGCTTTCATTATCGTTACGTTTTGCGCGCCGCCGAGCGCCGGATCGCTTCGTTGATCTCGGCGATGGAACGCTCGATGGCCGCGTCGTCGAGGTCTTCGACCATCGTGTCGAGCACGCCGGCCTGGATCGTGGAGGCGAACACGCCGTCCATGATGCTGTCGGTCGAAATCCCGCGGGTGGATTCGAACGAGTCGGGCGTTTCCCATTCCAGCGCGATCACGGTGACGTTGTCGCTGTGCTCGCCGCCCTTGCGCAAGGCATCTTCCACCAGGTCGGGCACGGCGTCGGAAACCGACTTGCCGGTCAGGTGCCGCACGATGTCCACGTCGCCCAGGCTGCCCCACAAGC
>JAQGMT010000383.1 GCA_028292185.1 Ramlibacter sp.
CCCCACCTAAGAGATTCCCGTTAGAGGAAAACCGACCGTGGAAAAGGATTGCTCGACCAAGGTCCCGCAAGGGATCGCCAAACCATTCTCGAAAGAGTACTCATGAAAACGTTCAGCGCGAAACCCGCTGACGTGACGCACGAGTGGTTTGTGATTGACGCCACCGACAAGGTGCTCGGACGGGTTGCCAGCGAAGCTGCCCTCCGTTTGCGCGGCAAACACAAGGCCATTTACACGCCTCACGTCGACACCGGCGACTTCATCGTCGTCATCAACGCAGCCAAGCTGCGTGTCACGGGCAACAAGGCCCTCGACAAGATCTATTACCGCCACTCGGGCTTTCCCGGCGGCATCTACGGCACCAACTTCAAGGACATGCAGGCCAAGCACCCCGGCCGCGCGCTCGAGAAGGCCGTCAAGGGCATGCTGCCCAAGGGCCCGCTCGGCTACGCCATGATCAAGAAGCTCAAGGTGTACGGCGGCGCAGAGCATCCGCACACGGCCCAGCAACCCAAGGTGCTGGAAATCGCGTCCACAGGAAACGGGGTCTCCCAATGATCGGTGATTGGAACAATGGCACCGGACGGCGCAAGTCCAGCGTCGCCCGCGTGTTCATGAAAAAGGGCACCGGCAAGATCACGGTGAACGAAAAGGACATCCAGGAGTTCTTCGGCCGCCAGACGTCGATCATGATCGTCAAGCAGCCGCTGTTCCTGACCAACCACGTCGAGACCTTCGACATCAAGATCAACGTGCACGGCGGCGGCGAGTCCGGCCAGGCCGGCGCGGCGCGCCACGGCATCACCCGCGCGCTGATCGACTACGACGCGGCCTTGAAGCCTGCGCTGTCGCAAGCCGGGTTCGTCACCCGCGACGCGCGCGAAGTGGAACGCAAGAAGGTCGGCCTGCACTCCGCACGCCGCCGCAAGCAGTTCAGCAAGCGCTGATCCGGTTACTTCGGACACAAAGCCGCACAACTTTGGTTGGTGCGGCTTTTTTCTGGCTGTATTGTTGAGGCTGAGATGGATTCACGCGACGCGCTGTCGAGCGAATAATCGACTCGGCGGGCCAAGCCGTGGTAAAAAACGTTCAACCACAGCAGTAAAGCGCCCGCTGTCTCGCCCATCGCGCTTTGGAACACCTCGAGGATCATTGAAAATGTTCGGCAAGAAGGTACCACCACCGATCAAGAGCCTGATCGCACAGGGCAGCCGCATCGAGGGCAACCTCAGGTTCAGCGAAGGCTTGCGCATCGATGGCGAGGTGATCGGCAATTCAAGTGCCAGTCCGGATCAGCCCAGCATCCTGGTGATCTCCGAAGCGGCGGTGGTGCAGGGCGACCTGCGCGCCGACCACATCATCATCAACGGCACGGTGCGCGGCTCGGTGCACGCGAGTGAATTGCTGGAACTGCAGCCCAGCGCGCGTATCGAAGGGGATGTTTACTACAAGGTGCTCGAGATGCATCAGGGCGCCATGATTGCGGGGCAGTTGAAGCCGCTGGACAGCGACCAAAAGCCCCTACTCAAGCTGGCGGCAAATAACCACTGACCCTAATTCCCGAGCAATTTGCAGTACTATTCTGGCGTAATAGCAAGCTTGTCCCGGAGTACCTCATGAGCGCAGTTGCCGAAGACCTGAAGACCGAAATGCCCGCGCCGTTGGTTTTTACCGACAGCGCGGCAGCGAAAGTTGCCGACCTCATCGCCGAAGAAGGCAACCCCGAGCTGAAGCTGCGGGTGTTCGTGCAAGGCGGCGGATGTTCGGGGTTCCAGTACGGATTCACCTTCGACGAAATCACCAACGATGACGACACCGTGATGAGCAAGAACGGCGTGTCGCTGCTGATCGATGCGATGAGCTACCAGTACCTGGTCGGCGCCGAGATCGATTACAAGGAAGACCTGCAAGGCGCCCAGTTCGTCATCAAGAACCCGAACGCCACCAGCACCTGCGGCTGCGGTTCGAGCTTCTCGACCTGAAAATTCCGGCTCACGCCGGATACACACACCCCAGCACACGGGCGCCTTTGGCGCCCGTTGTGCTTTGCAGCTCCAGCTTTTCACGGCGCACCGTCTTGCGCGCCAGCCAGGCGAATGCCGTCGCCTCCACCTGCAGCGGCGGTAAGCCGAATTCGGCGCTCGATGCGACGAGCGCGCGAGGCAGCAAGGCCTGCAAGCGGCGCATCAAATGGTCATTCAGGGCGCCGCCGCCGCAGACGATCAACTGGCGAAGGCCGGGCTCGTGGCGCAGCACGTCGGCGCTGCAGACGCAGGCGGTGAGCTCGGCCAGCGTCGCCTGCACGTCGGCTGCAGCGGCCGCCGCATAGGGTTGCATGTGTGCCTGCAACCAGGCCGGGTTGAACAGGTCGCGCCCGGTGCTCTTGGGTGGCGCTTTGGCCAGGTAGGGTTCGGCGAGCAGGTCCGCGAGCAGCGCAGCGAGGGGTCGCCCCGCCGCCGCCCAAGCTCCACCCGTGTCGAACAGTTGGCCCGTGTGCGAGGCGCACCAGGCGTCCATCAGCGAGTTGCCCGGTCCGCAGTCGAAGCCGATCATCGATCCGTCCGGCCGCAACAGGGTGAGATTTGAAATCCCGC
>JAQGMT010000385.1 GCA_028292185.1 Ramlibacter sp.
GCGGGCTGCGCTTCCTGCCCGGGAAGGAACTGGCTCACCACGTCCAGCAGGTGGTTGGCCCGATACACCTGGGACTGCGGCACCAAGGCGGCTTCTTCGGCGCTGCCCGGCGGCAGCACCAGTTTCACGCTCGCCTCGCCGGCGTACAGCGCCACGCTCATTGCCAAGGCGCCGCGCACCGGCCGCAACTCGCCCGACAGCGACAGCTCGCCCGCGAACTCCCATCCGGCCAGCCGCGCGCCATCGACCTGCCCGCTGGCCGCCAGGATGCCCAGGGCGATGGGCAGGTCGAAGCGGCCCGAATCTTTCGGCAGGTCGGCCGGCGCCAGGTTCACCGTGATCCGCTTGTTGTGCGGAAACTCGAGGCCGCAGTTCAGTAAAGCGCAGCGCACGCGTTCACGCGCCTCCTTCACTTCCACATCCGCCAGCCCGACCAGCGTGAAGCTCGGCAGGCCATTCGCCAGATGCACTTCCACGGTCACCGCAGTCGCCTGCAGGCCAAGCAATGCGTGACTTTGCACCAAAGACAGGCTCATCGAGCGGATCCTCCCCATTCAGGTGCATGTCGCGAGCTGGTGCGAAAAATCCGCACAGGCAGCACCACCGAAGTGCGGGGCTGCGAGCTCGACCTTGCTGGATGTGCTCAACGCGGCCGACCTTGGGGCGGTGGACCGCCGGATTGCGAGTTGTGACTTAGTGGCACGCCTTCTGCTTAGCTGAGTTCATCAGCTTTTTTTTCATCAGGAGAACTCAGTGGAAATGAAGATCGCCCAAAAAATGGTGCTGGCTGCTTTGGCGATGTCGGGCGCCGCGTATGCACAGACCCCCGCCCCCGCGGGGGCTCCCGCCGCGCAGCCTGACTACACGCTGTCCTATAACGTGGGCGTCGTGAGCGACTATCGCTATCGCGGCATCTCGCAGTCGCGCCTGAAGCCCGCGCTGCAGGGCGGCATCGACTTCGCCCACAAGAGCGGGTTCTATCTGGGCACTTGGGGCTCGACCATCAAGTGGATCAAGGATGCCGGCGCGACCAAGGGGTCGTTCGAGCTGGATCTGTATGGGGGCTACAAGGGCGAGATCGCCAAGGACTTCACCTACGACGTCGGCTACCTGCGCTACCAATACGTGAACAACAAGCTGGGCAACGTCCCGGGCTTGGTCAACGCGAACACCGATGAACTGTACGGCGCGCTGACCTACGGCATGTTCACGGCCAAGTATTCGCACAGCCTGTCCAACCTGTTCGGCAATCCCAACAGCAAGGGCAGCGGCTACCTCGACCTGAGCGCCAACGTCGACATGGGCAACGGCTGGTCCATCGTGCCGCACATCGGCCACCAGAAGGTCCGGCACCTGAGCGTCGCCTCGTATACCGATTACTCGCTCACTGTCGGCAAGGACATGGGCAGCGGGTTCTCGCTGTCCGCCGCGGTGGTCGGCACCGACGCCGAGAGATCGTTCTACTTCACGCCGGCCGGCAAGTTCGCCGGCAGGACCGGCCTGGTGGTCGGCGCGAAGTACAGCTTCTAAGCGTGCTGTTTCCAAAGGAGCCATCATGAAACTCGTAACGGCGATCATCAAGCCATTCAAGCTGGACGAGGTGCGCGAAGCCCTCTCCGGGATCGGGGTGCAAGGCATCACCGTCACCGAAGTCAAGGGCTTCGGGCGCCAGAAGGGCCACACCGAGCTGTATCGCGGGGCGGAATACGTGGTCGACTTCCTGCCCAAGGTAAAGATCGAAGCGGCCGTGTCCGACGATCTGGTCGACCGCGTGATCGAGGCCGTCGAGGCCGCGGCACGCACCGGCAAGATCGGCGACGGCAAGGTTTTTGTGTACGACCTCGAACAAGTGGTGCGCATTCGCACCGGTGAAACCGGCAAGGAAGCGCTGTAAGCACGGCGGCCCCTTCACTACCAAGAGAAGAACCATGAAAAGACTATTTGCCTCCCTGGCCCTTGGCCTGGGCCTGTTGATCGGCGGCACGGCCGCCATCGCCCAAGCACCGGCGGCTCCGGCTGCCACCGCGACGGCTCCTGCCGCCGCACCCGACGCATCCGCGCCAGCGGCTGCGGCGCCCGCTGCCCCGGCCGCGGCGACGGCTGCAGCACCGGCCTCCGCGCCGGCCGCTGCGCCGACGCCCGTGCCGAACAAGGGCGACACCGCGTGGATGACGACCGCCACGGCGCTGGTGATCCTGATGACCATCCCCGGCCTGGCGCTGTTCTACGGCGGCCTCGTGCGCAGCAAGAACATGTTGTCGGTGCTGATGCAGGTGTTCGTGGTCACCGCGCTGATCTACGTGCTGTGGACCTTGTACGGCTACAGCGTGGCGTTCACGGCCGGGAATCCATTCTTCGGCAGCTTCGACAAGGTGTTCCTCAAGGGCATCACGCCGGACTCCGTCGCCGCGACCTTCAGCAAGGGCGTGGTGCTTCCCGAGCTGACGTACGTGGGCTTCCAGGCAACCTTCGCGGCCATCACCTGCGCGCTGATCGTCGGCTCCTTCGCCGAACGCATCAAGTTCTCCGCGGTGCTGTTGTTCTGTGCCTTGTGGTTCACGTTCAGCTACTTGCCGATCGCCCACATGGTCTGGTACTGGGACGGCCCGGATGGCATCACCGACCAGGCTTCGCTGGACAAGGTCACGGCCGCAGGCGGCTGGCTCTGGGCCAAGGGCGCGCTCGACTTCGCGGGCGGCACCGTGGTGCACATCAACGCGGGTGTGGCCGGCCTGGTGGGCGCCTACGTGCTCGGCAAGCGGATCGGCTACGGCAAGGAATCGCTGACACCGCACAGCCTGACGTTGACCATGGTGGGCGCCTCGCTGCTGTGGGTCGGCTGGTTCGGCTTCAACGCCGGATCCAACCTGGAAGCCAACGGAACGGCGGCACTCGCCTTCGTCAATACGCTGGTCGCTACGGCCGCAGCCACGCTGTCATGGATTGCCGGTGAGGCGCTGGCCAAGGGCAAGGGCTCGATGCTCGGCGCGGCTTCTGGCGCTGTCGCCGGCCTGGTGGCGATCACGCCGGCTTGCGGTTTCGTCGGACCGATGGGCGCGATCGTGATCGGCTTGCTGGCCGGCATGGTCTGCTTGTGGGGTGTGAATGGGCTCAAGCGCCTGCTGGGCGCAGACGATTCGCTGGACGTGTTCGGCGTGCATGGCGTCGGCGGGATTCTGGGTGCGCTGCTCACCGGCGTGTTCGCCTCGCCCTCGCTGGGCGGCACCGGCATCTACGACTACGTGGCCAACAAGGTCGCGCCGGACTACTCCATCGGCGGGCAGGTCTGGATCCAGTTGCAGGCCGTGCTCACGACCATCGTCTGGTCGGCGGTCGTGGCTTTCATCGCCTACAAGATCGTCGACCTGGTGATCGGACTGCGCGTCTCGGAAGAGGAAGAGCGCGAAGGCCTGGACATCTCGTCGCACGGCGAGACGGCCTACAACCGCTAAGAGGCACGCTGCGGCGAGATGCCGCAGCGCCCTGTACCCAGCAAGAGTCTCCTTGGATGTTCGGCCCGCTAAGCTCAGGCTCAGCGGGCCGTTTTTTCGTTCGCGCGGGTCACTCCGCGAAAACGGGAATGGCCAGGCGCACCGTGTCGGCGAAGCGCTCGAGTGCCATGCCTTCGGCTCGCGCGAGTGCTTCCACTTCGTGCCATTCCAGCCATCGGTACGGCGGGTCGCCGGAAAAACCGGCAGGGCCGGCGGCAGGCGCGAGGGTTGCCGAGACTGTCACCTTATCGGCGGAAAGGTGCGCCGACAGCACGATGTCCGCGGGTGACGCCGCGCGATCCATCAGCGCCAACAGGCAAGCGGACAAGACGTTGCGCAGCCCGGCGCGTGCCACGGCCGCCGACAAATCGCCGATCTCGTCCTTGAGCGTGAAGCCGCGGAAATTGAAACTGCTGCGCAGCAAGGCCACGCATTCCTGAACGCCGGCCGCGAGCGCCACCACGTCGCCCGCGTCGGGCGCGAGCCATGACACGACGTCCAGGCACGACTGCACGGCCGCGCGCGAATAGCCGTTGATCTTGGCCATGCCTTCGTGCACTTGCTGGATGTCCGGCGAAGGCGACTGCAGCCGCCGTTCCATCACTTCGGTGATCATCCCGATCGGCTGAAGATGCACCACCATGTGGTGCCGCATGGAAAATGCGAGCCGCCGGAGCAACGCGTAGCGCGCCGCTTCAACCAGCCAATCGGGCTCGGCGGCCGCCGGATCCTCGGTGTTCTGCATGAGTGGGAGTTGCTATTGCTGTGACGGCGAGGCGAGGCGAGGCGACGCGAGCCTGAGCATCGGTAATCTTACCGGTTTGATCCGCGCGCGCGGGCCGTTTGCACGTTCAGGGCACAATCGTTCGCCAGGAGAAAAGGCCCAGCATGCTGCAACTTCAAGCCGGTCCCATGGTGTGCGAACTCGAGCCACGGTTGGGCGGCTGCATTGCCGGCTTATGGCTCGGCGGCACGCCGGTGCTGCGCTCGACCGCGGCAAGCCAGCTCGCTTCGGCGCGGCAGGCCGGCAGCTATCCGCTGGTGCCGTTTTCCAACCGCATCGCACAGGCCACCTTGCAATGGCAGGGCACCCAACATCCGCTGGTCCTTAACAACGCACCCGAACCCCACGCCATTCACGGGGTCGGCTGGCAACGGCCTTGGACCGTGCTCGACAGCGATGAGCAGTACGCACTGCTGGCCTATGAGCACCGGCCGGACGCCGCCTGGCCGTTCGCCTTCGACAGCTCGCAAACTTTCCGCATCACCGATCACTCGCTCGAGATGACCTTGTCACTCACCAACCAATCTCGCGAGCCGGTGCCCGCGGGGCTGGGGTGGCATCCGTTCTTCGTGAAGCGTGCGCGCAGCCGCGCCTACTTCCAAGCCAAGGGACGCTGGGAAATGGGCGCTGACAAGTTGCCCACGGGGCGCGTCGCGGCGCTGGGGGTGGACGCGGACTGCGCCTCTCTCGACATCGACCATTGCTACGACGGCTGGAGCGGCGTGGCCGATCTGCGCGACGAGTTGCTGCATGTGCGGCTGAGTTCCAACCTCAGCCGCCTCGTCGTTTTCACCAACCCCACCCGCGACAACATTGCGATGGAACCGGTGAGCCACGTGAACAACGCCGTGAGCCTGGTGCACGCCGGGGCCGACGCTGCCGAACTGGGGCTCGCGGTACTGCAGCCGGGCGAATCCATCAGCGCGCAGATGACCATCGAAGTGGAGAGTGCGAAGTGAATGCCTGGACCACGGCGCTGGCGCAGCCCAACGAAGTAGGCGAGTCGCCGTTCTGGCATCCGCAGGAGCGCATGCTGTACTGGGTGGACATTCCGGCGCGGCAGGTCCGCCGGGCCGATCCGGGGACGGGTGACGTGGAGAGCTGGGCGATGCCGAGCGAGCCGGGCTGCATCGCGCCGGTCGCGGGCGGCGGGCTGGTGATCGCATTGCGCGACGGCGTGTACCGCGCGCGCAGCTGGGGCGGGCCGCTGGCGCTCGTGGTGCGTTTCAACCATGACCCGGCAACCACGCGAGCGAATGACGGCAAGGCCGATCCCGTCGGCCGCTTCTGGGTGGGCACGATGTACGAGCCACGCGATGCGCGCCGGGCCGAGCTGTACAGCATCGACATGCGCCAGACCCACGCGAGTGACGGTGAGCCGATCGTCGAGGTGAAGGCGCACAACGCCGTTACCGCGAATGGCTTGGCCTGGTCGCCGGACGCCAAGGTGGTGTATTGGGCCGACACCCGCAACCACATCGTCCACGCCTGGGACTGGGACGCGCAGACCAACGCGATGCAGGGGCATCGTGTGTTCCAGCAGTTTGCCGCCAAGCCCGCCGGGTGGCAGCCCGGCCAGCCGGGGTATGGCGGGCGTCCCGATGGCGCGGCCGTGGATTCGCAAGGCAATTACTGGCTGGCGATGTTCGAAGGCCAGCGGCTGCTCCAAATCGCGCCGTCGGGTGAACTGCTCAGCGAGATCGCGGTGCCCGTGCGCTGTCCCACCATGCCTTGCTTCGGCGGCGACGATCTCAAGACCTTGTATCTCACCACCGCACGCGACCAAGGCTCCGCGGCCGCGCTCGAGGCAATGCCGCAGTCCGGCTACGTGCTCTCCATGCGAGTGGAGATCCCCGGCCTGCCGGTGAACTTCGTCAGCGCCTGATTTGAAAAGCGCCAAAGACCCCGCGTCGGCGGGTCGCTCAGGTGCAGCCTTACCATTGGGCATGGACATCATCCTGGATGAATTGGCGCAGCGCGTCCGCGCGGCAGCAGCCAGTGGCACGCCGCTGCGCATCCGCGGCGGCGGAAGCAAGGATTTTTACGGCGAGGCGCCCCACGGCGAGTTGCTGGAAACCGCGCCGCTCGCCGGTGTGACGAGTTACGAGCCGACCGAGCTCGTCGTCACGGTGCGCGCCGGCACGCCGCTGGCGCAACTCGAAGCCGTGCTGGCGGAGCGCGGCCA
>JAQGMT010000420.1 GCA_028292185.1 Ramlibacter sp.
ATCGCGCGGAAGCACGTCCGACATGTCCGCCTGGTCGGCCCACTTGGACGCCTCCGACAAGAAGGCCCTGAACTCGCTGATGACGACCTGATAGCTGCGATTGATGCGAAAACGCGCCTCCCACTCCTCGACGAAGCGGTGGGCTTCCCCTTCGACCTGGGAGAGATCGCCCCGGATGGCATTGAACTCCGACCACTCGTCGGTCAGGCTCACGGAGACCACCGCCATCAGGCCCGTGTTGACTAGGCTGACCACCACGGCCTTGCCCTTGTAGATGCTCTTTTCGCCCGATCGCACGGTGAGGGCTGAGAGCACCTCGCTGACCTGGACGATCGAATACGGGTTGTAGATCTCCATCACCAGCGCGCGCCGCTGCACGCTGGTCAAGGTGCCACGGGCGGCCTCCCCCTGGCTGTTGCGAAACGTGACGACAGGGTCTATGGGGCGGAGGGGCTGCACGGTCAGCGGTCAGGCAAGCGGATGCGAGGCGAAATGCCTCTGGCAGACAGGGATCATCGGTTCGCTCAATTGTGCACTGAACACGGCTCGCCTTCCTAACCCCTCGGATGATGCTGCGCGTGAATCTGCTTGAGCCGTTCGCGCGCCACATGCGTGTAAATCGTGGTCGTGGAAATATCCACATGGCCCAGCAGCATCTGCACCGCCCGCAGGTCCGCACCATGATTGAGCAGGTGCGTGGCGAACGCATGCCGCAAGGTGTGGGGCGACAGCGGCGCCGTGATGCCGGCGCCACCCGCGTGCTTCTTCACGATCACCCAGAACATCGCGCGCGTCATGCCCTCACCGCGCGCGGTGACGAACAGGTCTTGCGTCTGCTGCCCCTTCAAGATGACCGGCCTCGCGTCGGCCAGGTAGCGGGTGATCCAGTCGCGCGCCATTTCACCGAAGGGCACCAGGCGCTCCTTGCCGCCCTTGCCCAGCACGCGCAACACACCTTCGTTCATGCCCACATTGAAGGTCTTGAGCGTCACCAGTTCGCTCACGCGCAAGCCGCTGGCGTAGATCAACTCCAGCATCGTGCGGTCCCGCAGTCCCAATGGCGTACCTGCGTCGGGCGCCGCCAGCAGCGCCTCGACTTGCGCCTCGGTCAAGGTCTTGGGCACCCGCAGCGGCTGCCGCGCGGACTGCAGGCGCAGCGTCGGGTCGGCAGCGATCAAGCGCTCGCGCAACGCCCAGCGGAAGTAGCGCTTGAACACCGTGAGGCGGCGATTGGCGGTGGTGGCCTTGGTCTGCGCGTGGCGCGCCGCGAAGTAGGCGTTCAGGTCGGCCTCGGTGGTCGCGGTGAGCGTTCGTTCCTGGCCTGCCAGCCACGCCGCATACAGCGCGAGGTCGCGCCGATACGCCGCCAGCGTGTTCTTCGACAGTCCTTCTTCCAGCCACAGTGCGTCGATGAAGCTGTCGATGGAAGCGTCGCTCATGGCGCGACAGTAGCAGATGCAAGCGCCGCCGCGCCCCGGCGTTTCACGGCTCGTGCGAGCTGCCTAGGGGCTTACCCCGAGGCATGGGTGCGGCGCGCTCGGCCATCCTCGGGCAGTGAATATCGCGCAGCTCCTCGTCCCCGATTTCTCGTTAATCCTTTGCGGCTATCTCATCTGCCGCTACACGCTGCTGAACCGGCCTGTTTGGGACCACGTCGACAGCCTGGTGTACTACTTCCTGTTTCCAGTGCTCCTGTTCCACTCGATCGTGAAGAGCCCGGTGGATTGGCGCGCGACTTCGAGCTTGATGGGCGCGGGCCTGACGACGGGGCTGGGCGGAATCGCGCTGGCGTACTCGCTGCCGTACCTGCCCTGGCTGCGTACCCGCATCGACCCCCGCGAGCATGCGGCCAGTGCGCAGATCGCGTTTCGGTTCAACTCCTTCATCGGCCTGGCACTGGCGGAACGCCTGGCCGGCCCGCAAGGCGTGCTGCTGATGGCCGTCTTGATCGGCGTCTGCGTTCCCCTCTTCAACGTGGCCGCCGTGTGGCCGATGGCGCGCCATGGACAGCGAGGGTTCATCCGTTCGCTGCTGCGCAATCCGCTGATCATCGCCACCGTGTCGGGATTGGCCGCCAACCTGCTTGGCTTTCGGATTCCTGCTTGGCTGGATCCCGCCCTCAGCCGCATCGGAGCGGCGTCGCTGGCGCTCGGCCTGCTGACGGCGGGCGCGGGCATGCAGTTCGTGACGCTCACCCGCGCGAAGACCTTGGCGGTCGCACTGCTCACGATCCGCCACTTCCTCCTGCCCCTGATCGCAGTGGCCTTGGCGCCGCTATGGCACCTCGACGCCCCACAGACCGCCGTACTGCTCGTGTTCTCGGCGGTGCCCACCAGTTCCAGTGCCTACGTGCTCGCCTCGCGCATGGGATACAACGGCGCGTATGTCGCGGGGCTGGTCACGTTGTCCACGCTACTTGGCATGGTGAGCTTGCCGTTTGCGTTGGGCGTGCTGCAATAGGCAGCTTTGCGTTATTTGGCCTGGCACCGCCAGAGCCCACCCGCTTCAGGCGTTGACCTCGCGTCGCGCTTCAGGCGGTGACCTCGCGTCGCGGCAGGCGGTGACCTCGCGTCGCGGCAGGCGGTGACCTCGCGTCGCGGCAGGCGGCACCCGTCAGGGGCTCATACTGTCTCGGTCACCGCTGACGCGGTGACTGCGCTGTGATGTTCGGCCTGGGACCGGCGCCGCGGAACTCACTTCGCGCCTAAGGCCGCTCCGTTCAAACAACCGCGGCGAGTCAGAGTTGATGCGCGCAAGCGCGCCCGGCCCCAGGCCGAACATCACAGCCGATACAGAAATCGCCCCCGCCGGGTACCGCCTGCCGCGAGTACAAATGGT
>JAQGMT010000297.1 GCA_028292185.1 Ramlibacter sp.
TCACCGACAGCACCTCGTAAACCAATCCGCGCCACGCACCGAGCAGGAAAGAGGCAGCCAGCACGGCCAACATCACCCAGTCCAGCGGCGCTATCCAGGGCATCTATAAGCTGAGGATGGCCGCCGGCAAATCCAGTCCCTTGATTTTGTCGGCGGCCTTGTCGGCCTCCGCACGGGTGCCGAATGGGCCGACCCGCACGCGGGTGCGCTTGCCATCGCTCGTTTCAGCCACCTGGGTATAGGTCTTCAGCCCGGCCCGTTCCACCTTCAAACGCGCTTCGCGGGCCTTGGATGCATCGCTGAACGCACCCACCTGCACCACGTACCGGCCGCTATCGCTGGCGGCGGCGACCTGCACCGGCTTGCCTTCGAGCAGCGCTCGGGCCTTGTCGCCGTCGTGCGGCTTCGGCTCAGGCTTGGCCGCTGCGGGAGGTTTGGCGTCCGCCTTGCTTTGGGGTTTCGGCTCGGGCGCGGCATCGGCGGGCGCTGCGGGCGCCTGGGCCGGACTCGTCACCGCGGCCAGCTTCACCGGCGCTGATGCGCTGGTAACGGAGCCCGACACCGCAGGCGCGGACAGGGGCTTGGCTTTGTTGCGATCGGGAATCTGGATGGGAATGTCGACGGCGATGGGCCGGGGCTGCGTGTCGAACAGCACGGGAAAGCCGATGACGGCAATGAGCACCAGGACGCCGGCGCCGATCAGCCGATGCCTGGCGCGGGTGCGGATCGCCTCGACGCTCTCCGGATGGCGGTGAGGGGCTTGCGGCTCGTCGCCACCTTTGCGCGTTTTAAATAGGGCCATGAAACCTGTCGCCGGTTGGGCTCGCAGCCGCTACAGGTGCTTGGCCTGAAGGCGGGGCAATCCGTCCTTCAAAACGCCCCCCACCGTGTAGAACGATCCGAAGACGACGATTCTATCAGCGGGGTCCGCTGCGGCCACTGCGGCCGTGAGCGCCGCCATGGGGTCGGCATGGATGCTCGCGCTCGCGTCCTTGCGGGTTTCCTGCGAGCGCCATCGCGCGAGCAGGCTGGCCCCGGACTCGGCACGCGGCGTAGGCAAGTCGGTGAAGTACCAGCGATCGACCAGCGGACCCATGGTCTTGAACATGCTGGCGAGATCCTTGTCCGCCATCGCACCGAACACGGCATGCGTGGTCGGATAGAAACCCATTGCGTCGAGGTTGGCCGCCAGCGCCGCCGCCGAATGCGGGTTGTGCGCCACATCCAGCACCAGGGCGGGCTGGCCCGGGACGATCTGGAACCGCCCGGGCAGTTCAACCATCGCCAGGCCATTGCGCACTGCCTGCGCCGTGATCGGAAGGCGCTCGCGCAAGGACTCGAGCGCGGCCAGCACCCCGGCGGCGTTGACCAGCTGATTCGCGCCCCGCAGCGCCGGGTACGCCAGCCCAGCGTAGCGCCGCCCTCGCCCGGCCCAGGCCCACTGCTGCTTGTCGCCGGAGAAATTGAAGTCACGCCCCAACAACCAGAGATCGGCGCCGATTTCCTTGCCGCGGTCCAACACGCTGTCGGGGGGGACGGGATCGCTCACGATGGCGGGCTTGCCCGTGCGCAGGAT
The DNA here is from genome assembly GCA_028292185.1 of Ramlibacter sp. GTDB lineage: Bacteria > Pseudomonadota > Gammaproteobacteria > Burkholderiales > Burkholderiaceae_C > Ramlibacter. The sequence continues at coordinate 1,577 of JAQGMT010000297.1, forward strand.
GCCGGCCTTCTCGCGCCCGATGCTCTCCCGGTCGGGGCCCAGGTATTCCATGTGATCCAGGGCGATGCTGGTGATCACGGCGCAATCGGCATCGATGATGTTGACGGCATCCAGGCGCCCGCCGAGTCCGACTTCGAGAATCGCCACGTCCAGGGCGGACGCCGCCATGAGGCTCAGAATCGCCAGCGTCGTGAATTCGAAGTAGGTGAGCGTCACGCCTTGTCGCGCCGCTTCCACACGCTCGAAATGCGGCAACAGCGCCTCGGGCTTGACGATTTCGCCGTGAATGCGACAGCGCTCCTCGAAATGGATGAGGTGCGGCGAGGTGTACACGCCCGTGCGGTAACCCGCCTGCAGCGCGATCGCTTCGAGCATCGCGCAGGTGGAACCCTTGCCGTTGGTCCCGGCGACAGTAATGACCGGCGTATTGAAACGAATAGCCAGCCGGTTGGCCACGGCTTTGACGCGTTCCAGGCCCAGTTCGATCGCCTGGGGATGGAGCCGCTCGCACCAGGCGAGCCATTCGGGGAGGTTCTTCATCTCACCCGGATTATCCGGGGGCCGCCGGACCGGCCAGGATGAGCAGTCTTGCCGCCAACGCAACTTACAAAAGATAACATCAAATGTGCATGATGCACATTTAGTATGCGGCAAATGGATGCCCAAGTCACTCCACCCGTCGCCGCGCTGGACGCCGAACAGGAAGCCCTGCTCGGCGCGCTGGAGCTGGTGCTGGCACCGCTCGCCCAGCTGTGCATCGGGAAGAACATCACCATACAGGTAATCGAGGAGCAATTGCGGGCGGCGTTCGTCAAGGCGGCCCACGAGGTCCATGGCGACATACCCGGCCAGCGCCTCACCAGCCGTATCAGCACCACCACCGGTTTGACGCGCCGGGCGGTGTCCCGGTTGCAGCACCAGGCCCCGGCTCGGGTGGCGCAGCGGCGCTCCCCGGCCACCGAGTTGTTCACCCGCTGGGTCTCGGATCCGGCCCTGCAGACTCAGCCGTTGCCGCGCCAAGGGGCGGTGCCCAGCTTCGAAGCCATGGCCCAAGCGGTCACCCGCGATGTCCATCCCCGCACCTTGCTGGAAGAGCTCTGCCGGCTGAAGCTGG
>JAQGMT010000221.1 GCA_028292185.1 Ramlibacter sp.
CAGGCGCGTTGGCGATCGCCGTCGGGTTTTCATAGCCCCGAATCTCCTGAACCTTCAAGATCTCGATGGCATAGCTCTCCGCGCCGAGCCGAAAGGTCAGGAATTCGCTGGCCGCCTCCGCAGCGGAAGCTGCTGCGGAAGTGCGGTGCCCGCTCTGTTGATCCAATGGCGGTGGCATCTCAATCTCCTCGTGTTTTCAGCAAATGGCGTATTGCAGAGAGTGGCTCGCAATTATTTTTGTTGCAATAGTCGTATTTGGTTACAAATAGCATTCTAGTGTCTTTCGCGGCTTTTCGGCGGTGTTTGTTGCTTCCTGGCCCTCAGAGGACCAGCGCACCTTCTCGTCCCGACACCCGGACCAGCTGGCCCACGTCCAGGATGAGGGCCACGGAGCCGTCGTCCATCACGGTCGCGCCGGACAAGCCGGGCACCCTGCGGAAGTTTTTTTCCAGGCTCTTGACCACGATCTGCTGCTGGCCCACCAGCTCATCGACGATGACCGCTGCATTGCAGCCGTCGGTCTCCACCACCACGGCGATCCCACCCGGGCGCGCGGAGGGCACGCATGGCGGAAACAGCTCAGCCAGCCGAAGCACCGGAAGGTAATCGTCACGCACCCGCAAGGTGTCTCCGCGCCCAGGCAGCGTGTGGAAATCAGAGGCTTCGACACTGCGCGACTCGACCACGCACGCCAGCGGCAGCGCATAGGTTTCGCCGCCGATCGCGATCGTCATTGCCTCCATGATGGCCAGCGTGAGAGGAACACTGACCGTCACCTTGACCCCGCGCCCTGCCGCGGACAGCAGCTCGATGGTGCCGCCCAGCGACTGGATGTTGCGCTTGACGACGTCCATGCCGACGCCCCGCCCGGACAGATCGGTGACTTCGGCCGCCGTGCTGAAGCCGGCATCGAATACCAGCTGCCAAACCTCGGCGTCTGGCGCATCCGGCGCGATTCGCATGCCGCGCTCGGCGGCCCGCGCAAGAATCCGCTTGCGGTCCAGCCCACGCCCGTCGTCGCTGACTTCGATCACGATGTTGCCGCCCCGCTGGCTGGCGCGCAGGCTGACGGTGCCCACGGGCGGCTTGCCCGCGGCGATGCGCTCCTGCGCCGTTTCCAGGCCGTGGTCGATCGCATTGCGCACCAGGTGCGTCAGCGGATCCGAAATCTTTTCGATCAGCCCGCGATCGAGTTCGGTGCCTTCGCCCGAAACCTTCAACTCGACCCGTTTGTCCAGGCGCGCGGAAAGCTCGCGGACCATCCGCGGAAATCGCGCCAGCACGTTGGAGATGGGCAGCATCCGGATCGCCAGCACCGCTTCCTGCAGATTGCGCGTGTGCCGGCAAAGATCGGCCAGTCCTGACATTCCGGCCTGCGCGCCAGTGCCTGCGCCGTCCGCCGCGCCTTCGCGGGCGAGCATGGCCTCGGTGATCACCAGTTCGCCGACGAGGTTCACCAGCAGATCGATCTTCTCAGTGGCCACGCGGATGAAGGCCGCCTCGGAGGCGCCTGCGCCGGGCAACAGCTCGCTGCTGGCCGTCGCGGCGACGCTGGCAGCCACTGCCCCGGTTTGCCCCACCGCGGCGGGCTCCTGCTTGCTTGCGGCTCGCGGCGCGTGCCCGCGCAGGCGGAACTCGGCGGGGTCGACAAAGAACTCGTCGGCTTCGTAGGCGATGCCGGGGCTTGGCGCCGCGCCTTGCGCTGTGCGGCCTGGAACCGCGCTTACATTCGCTGCGGCCGCCGTCGCCAGCTGCTCGATGGCGATCAGCTCCGGCGGTACCACCAGGGACAGCACGCTGTGCAAATCAGCAGCGGCGCCTTGCAAGGACAGATCGAATGCCACGGCGCCGCCGGGCTGGTTGTCGAGGGACAGATTCCCGAGTTCTCCCATTTCGCCCAGGCCTTGCAGCATCATGTCGAGCTCGGACTGCTCGATGGGCGCGGAGAGCGGCCCGAGGCGAACCTTGAAGCTGCGTGTCACGGCGCCTGCGACGGCGCCCGGCGCATCGGCCGCAGGCAGAGCCACCTGTTCGCGCAGCAATGCGCACACCGGCCCGCTGTCGGGCGCTGGGGCCAGCAGACCCTGATGATTCAGCGCCTGCAAGCGCAGCATGTCGCCCGCCTTGAGCATCGCATCGACATCGCCCTTGTTCGCCGGCCTTTCGCCTTTGCGCAGCAGGTCGAGCAAGCTCTCCTGCAAGTGAGTGAGGGCGGCCATGTCGTCGCACCCCAGCATCGCCGCGCTGCCCTTGATCGAATGGACGGCGCGAAAGATCGCGTTCAGGTCATCCGGGTAAGGCGCCTCGGTATCCAGCCGCAGCAAGATCGCTTCCACATTCGCCAGGTGCTCCTGCGTCTCCGCGAAGAAAACCTCGCGGAACGCGCCCAGGTCCCCGAGCGCGCCTGTGAGCTGTGATGCGTTGGCGTTCATTGCTAGATGAAGGTGCCGACGATTTCGAGCATGCGGTCGGGGTTGAATGGTTTGGCCATCCAGCCTGTCGCGCCGGCGTCACGGCCTCTTTGCTTGAGCTCGGGGCTGGCTTCGGTCGACAAGACCAGCAAGGCCACCGGGTCGTAGTCGGGCAACGCCCGCAACTCGCGCACCAGCGTGACGCCGTCCATGCGGGGCATGTTGTGGTCGGTGACCACCAGGTCGAAGACCCGCGTCTTGGCCAGTTCGAGCGCCTCCATGCCATCTTCGGCCTCGGCCACGTCATAACCGGCGCCTTCGAGCACCGCGGCGACCATCTTGCGCATCGAGCGGGTATCGTCCACGACCAGAATCGATTTCTTCATGTGTTTCACCCTTTGCGCTGCTTGTGTTCGCGCTTGCGGCTGCTGGGAAGGAACTTGGCGATCACCTCCAGCAGACGGTCTTCGTCGAGCGGCTTGGTCAGGTACTCGTCGCACCCCGCCAGCGAACCCCGCAGCTTGTCGAAGGGCGAATTGCGGCTGGTCAGCATGACCACCGCGGTCTTCTTGATCGCCTCCTTGTTCGACTTGATCAGCTTGCAGACCTGGTAACCATCGATACCGGGCAGCACCACATCCAGGAAGACACAGGTGTACTCATGTGATCCGGTCAGGGCCACCGCTTCTTCCCCGGTTTCGGCGTAGTCCACTTCAAAGCCGAAGGGCGCCAGCTTGGCCTTCATGAACAGGCGCACGGTCGCGTTGTCGTCCACCACCAGCACGGTGTCGCCGAGCGCCCGTTTCCTCGCCGACTCCGAAGACACCGGCGCGCCGGCGTCGGAACGCGCACCCCCGCCCGGCCGGCTGCGGCTGAACGGCAGCGAGCCGTTTGGCGCGCTGCTCTCCAGCGAGTCGCCCAGCATCAGGTCTGGTTCGAGGTCCGCCGCCGTGTCTTCCAGTGCTTGCAGCAGCCTGGCCCACTGGAGCGGACGCGCAAGCACGATGGTGCCCGGCTTCGCTTGCACAGTCCCGACCAGCACAGCGCGTAGATCAGCGCGCTTGCTCAGGGCGTGAAATTCAGCGAGGGAATCGGGGCTGTCGGCGTCGACCAGGTACATGTCGGCGGAAGCGCCGGCCGCCGGATCGTATTGGACGAAGCCGGGGTCACGCCGTGCAGCCAGCGCGAAGATGCTCGACAGCATGGACCGCTCGACCGGGTTGAACCCGATCACGTCCACCAGAAATGGTTTGTTCAGACTCACGGTCAACACCTGTTCGCAATTGCGCCGGTCGCGCTGTTTTCCGGTACATCCGGATGCTCGATGAGGTCGATTTGATGCAGCACGGCAGCGCCATCGGCAAGCCTCAGGTGCGCCTCTTTTTCCAGCATTGCGTCCACAAGGGGCTGGAACCGCGCCAGCTCCGGCGGCAGCGCCGGGACAGCAGCCATCAGATGCTGGCACTGCAGTTCCATCGCGCTCGGGCCGGTGAAGGGCGGCACACCGCAAAGCATTTCGTAAAGCACCACGCCCAGGCTGTACACATCGGCAGCCGGCTGCGCGGCGGCGCCTTGCGTCTGCTCCGGCGCCGCGTAGCAAGGCGTGCCGATGACCGTGCCTTGCGATGCCACGCTGGTGGCCCCAACTCGGCAAGCCAGCCCGAAGTCGGCGAGCACCAGCTCGCCGCAGGAACGCAGCAGCAGGTTGGCGGGCTTGACGTCGCAGTGAACGAATCCGCCATCGTGCAGTTGCGACACGGCGACCACCGCCTGCCGCAGCAACGAGAGCGCTTCACGCGCAGCCAATCCCCGCCGGATCCAGCCGCCAAGATCGCCGCCTTCCACGTACTCCATGCTGATGTACGAATACTCACTCGCCATGGACTGGTCGAACACGCGGATCACGTGCTTGTTGCGGATCAACTGGGGAATCGCAAACTCCTGCGCGAACGAGGCGTGTCGCACCAGGTCGCCGGCATGGCCGGCATTCAGTATCTTGAGCACGACCTCGCCGTCGTGGCGCAGGTCGCGAGCCAGGTAGGCCGTGGACATCCGGCCTTGGCCGACGCGGCGCTGGACCTTGTAGCCTGGAATCCTTGGCAAGGCGCCGGCCGCCCTCTCGCGGCCGCGGGCGCGCGCCGCGCGCTGCGGCCGGATCTTCGGCTTGCGCCCAATTGAGCTCCCGCCTGCGACCGTCATGGCGCTGTCGCCTGTAAATCGTCCAGCAGTGCCTGAGCGGACGGGTAGCGGCAATCGTGCTTCTTCGCCATCATTCGCGCGAGCACCGGCTGCAGCCGCTCGTGCGGGGACGGCAAGCGCGGCACCGGCGCGTGGATGTGCATATTCAGCAACTCGCGCACCGAGCGGGCCCGGTACGGCTTCTGGCCGGCGAGCATCTCGTAAGCCATCACGCCCAGGCTGTAGATGTCGCAACGCGCGTCCACCGCCTGCCCCAGAGCCTGTTCGGGGCTGAGGTAATACGGCGTGCCCACGATGTCGCCGTTGCCCGTGTCCGTGATCAGCATGGAGACTTGCTTGGCGACGCCGAAGTCAGCCAGCGCCAGGCTGCCGTCCCTGCGCAACATCATGTTCTCGGGCTTGAGATCGCGATGCACGATCCCGACCGCGTGGATGGCCGCGAGCCCGGCGGCCGCCTGCTTCAGGTAATCGAGCGCCGTGGCCGAGTCGAGCGGTTTTTCAAGGCGCGCGCGCAGGTCCCCGCAGGGAAAGTATTCCATCGCAATGTATGCATGCCCCACCGAGAAGTCCTGGCTGAAAATGCGCGCGACGTTCGGATGGTTCACTTGCGCGAGCAAGGCGAATTCCTGGATGAAACGTTGCAAGCCATCGGCTTCGACGGCCTTGTCCAGGCGCATGACTTTCAATACCAATGGCGGCCCGCCGATCCCGTTGTCCGCCAGGAAAATGGAGGCCATGGCGCCTTCACCGATTTTTCGCAAGACCCGGTAGCCCTCCACGAGGAAGTGGCCGCCGGTGTGGATCGCTGCGTAGTCGCGTGCGATGGCGCTGCCCACCGCGCGCTGCGACCGCTGGTTCACGGCGAGCGCGTCACGCAGCGCGTCGAAGGTCTCCGGCGGCGTCTTTGATCCGCGGCCTGGCACCAGCCCGACAATTTCCACAATGTCGATGAAAGAGTCGTCGGGCAGGCCAAGCGAGCCGATCCGCCCTTTTTGCGTCCGGCCCGCCGCGGCGAGACTGGTGGGCGCCGACGTCGCGACGCTCCAGTGCAGGTCCGTTGCCGTGGTCTCGAGCAGCCTGGCCACTTCGACCGCCTCGCCCCTGGCACGAACCATCCCCGTGCTGCTGTTCGCGCGGCGCGAGACTTGTCCGGCACCCAGGTGAACGCCGACGGCCAGCGATAGCGGCGGCACGTCCGCAGTGGCCAATCGGGCCGACACCTTCTTGGCGAGCAGAACTGATTCGTGGACGGCGACCACGGCTGCGTGAAGCGCTCGCTGCGCGTGGTCCGGCTTCTTGGATTCGCCGTCGTCCGTGAACACCGCCAGGATGGAATCCGGCCGGCGCTGGGCGATCTCGCCGCCCAGTGAAGTAACTGCGTCGGTCAACATGCGGCGAACCTCGTTCACGAACGAGGCGGCTTCTTCGGCCGACATGGCCTGGCAGCAGGCTGCGAACTGGTTCAACCTGGCGAACAGAAAGGTGGCGACCACGCTGGGCGTCGCTTCCTGGTCGTCTGCCGGGGCAAAGGCTTGGGACGAAGGGGCGAACTCGGAAACGCTGGGTCCAGAGCTCATCTTTGACCTCGAAGGTAGCTGGCCGAGCCCGTCAGTTTGAATCATTTGGTTACAGTGTACGCACACCGTAACGATTTTGCAAGCCCTTCAGCATCCCACGGACCGCCGAGGCGCAGAAATACATCCGGGCATGAAAAAAGCCGCCCGGAGGCGGCTTTTTTGCAATGCCCGACCTGATTACTTCGGAGCGCTGCCCGCTGAACCAGCCGGCGCGGCGGTTGACGACGTACCAGCCGCAGTTGCAGCGTTGGTTGCGGACGCGGAAGCAGCGCCGGCAGCAGCGGACGCTGCACCTGCGGCTGCGGAAGCAGCGCCGGCGGCAGCATCGGCCGCGGGAGCGGGAGCCGGTGCCGGAGCCGCGGCAGGTGCCGGAGCGGGCGCCGGTGCCGGCTCTTCCTTCTTGCCGCAAGCGGCCAGTGCTGCCGCCGCAATCAGGGTTGCCAGTAAGAGCGATTTCTTCATTTCAAATTTCCTTTTATGAGACAGAGAGAAAACAGTTTGCGGTGCCAGTGCCGCCGGGGGGCCGCGTTGACCGAGTAGCGGGGACTGGTCGTCCAACTACTCAACCCGAAATTATAGGCCGACTGTGGCCACGAACGCCACCGGGCAAGGCCGTTCACAGTCCCAGCGTGCTCGATGGAAACGAGGGCGCGCTTTTCGCCAGCCACTCGTGCAAGCTCTCGCGAAGCAGCAAGCGCCGCTGCGCTTCGCTGCCTGAGACACCGTTGCTGCGCTCTGGATCGAGCCGTTGCATCACCCAGCCGGGACTCCAGATCGCGCTGGGCAACTCCAAGGGGTCGGCCGAAACACAGGCCCGGGCCTCGATGATGTGGGTCCAGTTTTGGCGCCACGTGACGAATCGCGCGTGCCGCCTGACGACCTCGTCATAGCGCCGTGCCAGCAAGGTGCAGCGCCGCCCTGCCGCAGACCATTGCCGCAGCGACTCGATCACTGCGCGCTCGCCGAGCGGCCAGTCGTGGAAATCGGCATCGCACAAGACGATCTCGCGCCAGCCCTCGCGCGCGGCACACGCCAGCGCGTCACGCACCAGTTGCTGGAAAGCGATTCGGCCTTCAAATCTTCCCGAGGGAAGTGGGCGGGCGGGATCGGAATCGGCCGAACCAGAAGTCATGCCTCGGCCTTTGTGACGTGCGCCCATCCAGCTTCGCACCAGGATCGCAGCAAGGCGCGCGCCGCTTTGCTCGCCGCCTCGAGTTCGGCCGGTGCGAGGCAGCGGCGGTCAGCCAGTGCGCGCATCGTCTGCGCATCGCGGCCCGAGGCGCGATAGCTCTCGCCGTTGATGAACACGTGGCGCTCGTCATACATCATGCGCGAGCGCCGGTCCAGCCTCACCCGCCGCAGCGCGCCGCGCACACCCTGGCTCTCGAACCACACATTGGCTTTCGGCTCGGTAAGGTACTCGCCCAGCGTGCGTGCCAAGGCCGACGGATCCTTGAGCACGGAATCCACCGCCGCACGGGCGAAGTCCTGCAGCTGGGATGGAATGGCACCCGGCGTGGGCGTCGCGCGTTGGTGCGCATCGCGGTAGACGTCGTCCCCCGCCGCATCGGCATCGTCGGCAAGCCGCTGCAGCAGTTCTCGCGCCAATTCCGCACGGGCGGGCGAGCGCAAGCCGATGGAATAGGTCTGGCACTCGCCCTCGGCGATGCCGTCATGCGCATAACGAGGAGGCAAGTACAACATGTCGCCGGGCTCGAGCAGGTATTCGTCCTCGGGCTCGAAACGGGCCAGGACCTTCAGCGGCAAATCCTCTCGCAACTGCAAGTCCTGCTGGCGGCCGATGCGCCAGCGCCGGCGCCCTTGTGCCTGCAACAGGAAGACGTCGTAGCTGTCGAAGTGCGGACCAACGCCGCCATGGTCGCTGGCATAGCTGATCATCAGGTCATCCAGACGGGCCTCGGGCAGGAAGCGGAACTGCTGCAGCAGGTCGTGCGCGCGCGGGTTGTGCAAGTCGACGCCTTGCACCAGCAAGGTCCAGCCCGGCCGGGACAGCGGCGGAAGCGCGCGGCGCGCGAACGGGCCGCGCCGCAAGGCCCACCTTTTCCCCTGGCTCACCACGCGCGACTCGACCTCGTCGCGTGATGCCAGCTCGAACAGTTCGCCCCGTGTCATCACAGGGTTCAGCCCAGGCACGGCGCCACGCACCAGCAGTGGCTTCTTTTGCCAGTGCCGAGTCATGAATTGTTGCGCCGACAGGCCGCCCAACAGGGGAAGGGGTTGTGTGAGGTCCATGGGGAACTGCGACAATTCTCCTATGGAAATCACACCGCAATGCGTGGTCGCCCTCACGTGGACCCTGAAGGACACCTTGGGCGAAGTGCTGGACGAGCTGTCCGAGCCCGTCGAGTTCCTGGTGGGCGGCGGCGACCTGCTGACGCGCATCGAACAGGCGCTGCAGGGGCATGAGCCTGGCGACACCCTCGATCTGCACCTCGAACCGGAAGAGGCGTTCGGCGATTACGACGAGCGCTTGTTGTACCTGGAACCGCGCAATCTCTTTCCCGCCGAAATCGAGGAAGGCATGACGTTCGAAGGACTTCCGGCGGGTGCCACCGCAGTGGATGCGCCGCGCGACCTGCTCTACACCGTGACGGAAATTTATCCAGAGCACGTGGTGCTCGATGGCAACCACCCGCTCGCCGGCATCGCGCTGCGGCTGCGCGTGAAGGTGGAAGCCGTGCGTGAAGCGAGCGAGGAGGAAATCGGCTCCGGCTCCACAGGCAGCGGGTTTTTCAAGGTGGCGCCAAGCGCCAACGGCCACACGCTGCACTGAGGCATGGCCTCGAACGGCGAGCGGGCTGATGGACAGCCCGCGCGCGCCGGAGCCGCGCCAGCCTTACGAAAGGTAGATCACGCCGTTTTCGATGCGCACCCGGTCGCCGGGGCGCAGGTCGCCGGTCGCGCTGACGTCATAGGTCCGCAGCTGCCCGGAATCGGTCTGCACCGAGACGCGATAGACGGGGCCGGCGCTGTTGGCGTAAGCCGCACTGTTGTTGGCATTGGCAATGTTGTTGCCCACCGCGGCGCCGCCGAGTGCGCCCAGGATGGTGGCGGCCGCCCGGCCACTGCCGCGGCCGATCTGATTCCCCAGCAGCCCGCCGGCCACCGCACCGATGGCTGCGCCGCCGGCCCCGCTGTTCGGACGCGCTCCCTGGCTGACCAGAGACACGTTGGTGATCCGGCCGTACTCTACATAGCCGGCTTGCTGGGCCGGGTAGGCGCCATAGGGGGCAGCGTTACCGGGATTGGAGTAGGACGCCATCGGCGCGGCTTGCTGCTCCGGGAAGTTCTGCGCGCCGTAGAAAGGGTCGCGCACAGCGCAGGCGGTCAAAGTCGAGGCGACGATCACGGCGCAAGCCGTTGAAAGGGTGCGAATGTTGCGGTTCATTGATGCTCTCCTGAATTGAATGGGTTACGCGCGATAAATCATGCCGTTGTCGACCCGCACGCGATCGCCGACGCGCAGATCGCCGGTGGCGGGTACGTCGTAGACGCGCAATGCTCCCTGGTCGGTTTGCAATGTGATGCGGTACACGGGCTCGCTCACGGTATTGCTCCTCCCGACCTGGCTGCCGACCGCCGCGCCGGCAGCGCCACCCAGCACCGTCGCCGCGTCGCGGCCGCCACCGCGGCCCACCTGGTTGCCCAGCACGGCGCCGGCCACGCCGCCGATGATCGCGCCCGGCACATTGACGCCGCTGCGCGAAACGCCGCCAGGGAAGTACTCGATGTTCGTAACGCGGCCGTACTCCAGCGATGCAGGCGCGGAGCTGGCTGTGCCCGGATAAGCGACAGGCGCAGGCGCGTTGGTGTACAGGGGAACGGTGGGGTACACGCTGCAGGCCGCCAGCAAGGCGGCCGTGGCGCTTGCCGCGGCCGTCGCGGCGAAACGGGTCGTACGCATGAGAATCTCCTTGTAGACACAAGGCGCAGCCGGCGGCGCGCCTCACCTTTGCATTACAGGTGCGGCGGCAGCACCTGTAGCGCAGGCAATGCCGCACGTTGCTGTAGGAACGGGCTCGTCGGCCTGTAGGAGTTGTTAGCCGTGGCAGAGTTTGCCAGGCCTCGCGCTCAGCTTCTGAAAGCGTCTTCCAGCTCGAGGGGTCGCGTGAAACCGATCGAGTGGGACGAAGCCGGGCTCGCGCCGCTGCGCGGCGAGTGTTGCTCCGCGCCGGGGGCGGCACGCGGCGCTTCGGCGTTGAGCTTGAAAATGCTGACCACGCGCGAGAGCTTGCTGGCTTGCATGCGCATCGACTCCGAGGCACCCGTCGACTCTTCCGCCAGGCTGGCGTTCTGCTGGGTACCGTGGTCGATCTGCGTGATCGCCTGGAACATCTGCTCGATGCCCCGGGTCTGCACCCGGCTGGCTTCGGTGATCTCGTCCATGATGTCGGACACGCTCTGGATGCTGGTTTCGATGTCGCCCATTCGCGCGCCGGCCTGATCGACCAGCTTGCTGCCGGCTTCCACCCGTTCGACCGAGTTGGCGATCAGTTGCTTGATCTCTTTTGCGGCGGTGACCGAGCGCTGTGCGAGATTTCTCACCTCCGACGCGACCACCGCGAATCCACGGCCTTGCTCACCCGCGCGCGCTGCCTCGACGGCAGCATTCAGGGCCAGGATGTTGGTTTGGAACGCGATGCCGTCGATGACTCCGATGATGTCGACGATCTTCCTGGAAGCCTGGTTGATCGAGGCCATGGTCTCCACGACGTCCGCCACCACCTTGCCGCCCTTCTGGGCGGAGGCAAACGCGGTCGCCGCCATCCGGTTGGCCAGTTGCGCACTCTCGGCGTTTTGCTTGGCTATGCGCGTCATTTCATTCATCGACGCGGAGGTTTGCTGCAGTGAACTCACCTGCTGCTCAGTGCGCGAGGACAACTCCAGGTTGCCCGAAGCGATCTGTTCGGCCGAGGCGGAAATGGCATGGGTGCCGGCCCTGACTTCTTCCACGATGTTCTTCAGGTTCCGATTCATGCCGTTGAGCGCATGCATCAACTGGCCCGCCTCATGTTTGCTGTGGCTGTCTATCTCGTACGTCAAATCCCCGGCTGCAACCGCATTCGCAACCCTGAGCACCTGCTCCAGCGGACGCGCCAACAGCACGTAAACCGCATAAGTGACGGCGACGATGCACAGCACGGTCAGCGCGAAGATCGCGGTCATGGCATAGAACGCCTTGTCCGAGGACGCCTTGCCCTTTTTTTCGAAATCGGCAGCCAAGGCTTCGATGTGACGCAGGAACTCGGCCGAGACGCCGCCCAGCCGTGTAAACGCCGCCAGCGTTGCCGGATCGTCACGATGCAATGCCGCGTTGCTGAGCACCGATTCGATTTGCCCCCTCATCTCGCCCCATTGCGCCGTGAGACGGGTGGCTGCCGCGTCGTCGCCCGACTGTTCCGTCAGGACGGGCAGCAGCGTTGCGAAGCGGGTGTCGACGTCCTTCAGCGCCTGCTGCGTGGCGGCGCGCGATGAGGCCGACCCATCCGTCACGAGCGACTCGTTCACGCCCCGCATCAGGAATTGCATCGCGCCCTTGGTTTCGGCGATCGATGTCAGCGAAGCCTGCGTTCGGTCGATCCACTGCACGCAGAGCATCGCCGACAAGGCAGCGCCGATGACCAGCAGGCAGATCGCGCTGTTGGCCAGAACAAGTTGCCGGTTGGCAGTGATCGATGAAAAACCGCGAAGCATAGGGGCTTTCGGTGGTTGAAGAAGTTGGCGGGCTCGCCAGCGCCAAAGGCACCCATCTAACATACTACATGTGAGTGATTTATTTCAATTAGTTACGTTTATAGCGAGAAAACGTGGCCGAAGCGGCACAGTTTTTAGAACTAAACAGCTCTTAAGCGATAAATTCGGTGCGAGTCAACGCCGGTTCTGATCGACCAGCGAGCGGAAAATGTAACTCTGGCGCGCGATCCCGCGTCAACTCAGGTCTTGCCGGTCGAACCGTAGCCGCCGGAACCGCGCTGCGTCGAGGGGAAGTCGTCCACCACGTTGAACTGCGCCTGCACCACCGGCACGATCACCAGCTGCGCCAAGCGCTCCATCGGTTGCAGCGTGAACGCCACGTCGCTGCGGTTCCAGGCGCTCACCATCAATTGCCCCTGGTAGTCGCTGTCGATCAGGCCGACCAGATTGCCAAGGACGATCCCGTGCTTGTGGCCCAGCCCTGATCGCGGCAGGATCATCGCGGCGTAGCCAGGGTCTTTCAGCCAGATGGCGATTCCGGTGGGGACCAGGCGCCAGGCATTGGGTGCGAGCGTGAGCGCCTCATCGATGCACGCCCGCAGGTCCAGGCCGGCACTGCCGGGCGTCGCGTAGCTGGGGAGTTGATCCGCCATGCGCGGATCGAGAACCTTGACGTCTATCTTCATGAGTTCGCTCATCGGATATCAGGGAAGCCGGCGCGCGATCTCGGCCACGAGCGCTCGCGCCAGTTCGAGCTTGGGGGCCCGCGGCATGTCGCGCGTACCCTTTTCATCCACCAGCAACAAGGCGTTGTCTTCCGCGCCGAACGTGGCCGGCCCGATGTTGCCCACCAGCAGCGGCACACCTTTGCGCGCGCGCTTGGCCTGCGCATTCGCCACCAGGTCATGGCTTTCAGCGGCAAACCCGACGCAGAACAAGGCTCCCGATTTCGCCCGCGGCAATTGAGCGATGGTCGCCAGGATGTCCGGGTTTTCGGTGAACGCCAGGTCAGGCGTCTCGCCCGACCCGTCCTTCTTGATCTTTCGTTCCGAGTGGCTGGCAGGACGCCAATCGGCCACCGCCGCGGTAGCGATGAACACGTCGGCTCGCTGCGCATGCGGCTGCGTCGCCTCGAGCATCTCGCGCGCCGACTTGACGTCGATGCGCGTCACCCCGCGTGGCGTGGGGAGGCTCACGGGGCCCGCGACCAGGGTGACCTCGGCGCCCGCCTCCCGCGCCGCGCGCGCGATAGCGAAGCCCATCTTGCCGCTGGAAAGATTGGTGATGCCGCGCACCGGATCGATGGCCTCGAAGGTGGGACCCGCGGTAACGAGGACCTGCTTGCCGCGCAGCAGCTTAGGCTGGAAGAACGCGATGATGTCCTGCAGCAGTTCGGGCGGCTCCAGCATCCGGCCATCGCCGGTTTCGCCACAGGCCTGGAATCCTGTACCCACGCCAAGGATGTGCGCGCCGTCGGCGTCCAGCTGGGCCATGTTCCTCTGGGTGGCCGGATGGGCCCACATCTCGCGGTTCATCGCCGGTGCGAGCAGCAGCGGCACCTTGTCGATCGGTCGTGCCAGGCACATCAGGCTAAGCAGTTCGTCCGCGCGGCCATGCAGCAGTTTCGCCATGAAGTCCGCGCTGCACGGAGCGATCACAATCGCGTCGGCCTCGCGCGAGAGGTTGATGTGCGGCATGTTATTGGGCTCGCGGCTGTCCCATTGCGAGCCATACACCTTGCGGCCCGAGAGCGCCTGCATCGTCACGGGCGTGATGAACTGCTCGGCCGCCTCGGTCATCACCACCTGCACCGTTGCGCCCTCCTTGATCAGGGCGCGGCACAACTCGGCGGCCTTGTAGCATGCGATGCCCCCCGAAAGTCCGAGGACGAAGTGCTTGCCTGCGAGGTCGTTCATTGGGCGCAATGTAGCAGGATGAATACGTTAACGTGTCGGCGCAATACACCGCACGCCTATAATCGCTCTTTACCACCTGCCGGAAGCTCGACTTCCGGCCCTGACATGACCAAATTTGTCTTCGTCACCGGCGGTGTGGTGTCTTCCCTGGGCAAGGGAATCGCCTCAGCCTCCCTGGCTGCGATTTTGGAATCGCGGGGCCTCAAAGTCACTCTCATCAAACTGGATCCGTACATCAACGTCGATCCGGGCACGATGTCCCCCTTTCAGCACGGCGAAGTGTTCGTCACCGACGACGGCGCCGAAACCGACCTCGACCTCGGGCACTACGAGCGCTTCGTGACCACCCGCATGGGCAAGGTCAACAACTTCACCACCGGCAAGATCTACCAGGCCGTGCTCGAAAAAGAACGGCGCGGGGACTACCTGGGCAAGACGGTGCAGGTGATTCCGCACATCACCAACGAGATCCAGGAATTCATCAAGCGCGGCGCGCGTTTCGGCGAGCCCGGCGCGGCCGATGTCGCGATCGTCGAAATCGGCGGAACCGTGGGCGACATCGAGTCGCTGCCTTTCCTCGAAGCCGCGCGGCAAATGAGCCTGCGCGCGGGAGCCAACAACACGGCGTTCGTGCACCTGACCTACGTGCCGTGGATAGCCGCCGCGGGCGAGCTCAAGACCAAGCCGACGCAGCACACCGCCAGGGAACTGCGCGCCATCGGTATCAGCGCCGACGCCCTGCTCTGCCGGGCCGACCGAAAGATCCCGAACGACGAACGCGCCAAGATTTCGCTGTTCACCAACGTGCCCGAGTGGGGCGTGATCAGCATGTGGGACGTGAACACCATCTACAAGGTGCCGCGGATGCTGCACGAGCAGGGCCTCGACGGGCTCATCTGCGACAAGCTGCGCCTGAACACCCCGCCGGCCAACCTCAAGCGCTGGGACGACCTGGTGTACGAGACCGAACATCCGCAAGGCGAAGTAAACATCGCGATGGTCGGCAAATATGTGGACCTGTCCGACAGCTACAAGTCGCTCAACGAAGCCCTGAAGCATGCGGGCATGAAGAACCACGTGCGGGTGAAGGTGGACTACGTCGACTCGGAAACCATCACGCCCGAAAGCATTGCGCAGCTGGCCAAGCACGACGCCGTGCTGGTGCCGGGCGGCTTCGGCAAACGCGGCATCGAAGGCAAGATCGCGGCGGCGCGCTTCGCCCGCGAGAACAAGGTGCCTTACCTGGGCATCTGCCTGGGCATGCAGGTCGCAACCATCGAATACGCGCGCGACGTTGCCGGACTGAAGGACGCCAACAGCACAGAGTTCGAACCCGCCACGCCCAATCCGGTGATCGCCCTCATCACCGAATGGAAGGACGCGGACGGCACCATCAAGACCCGCAATGAGAGCTCCGACCTGGGCGGCACCATGCGCCTCGGCGCGCAGAGTTCCGATGTCGCCAAGGGCACGCTCGCGCACCAGATCTACGGTGACGTCGTCACCGAGCGGCATCGGCATCGCTATGAAGCGAACGTCAATTACCTGGACAAGCTGCGCGAGGCGGGCCTGGTGATCTCGGCCTTGACCCAGCGCGAGCACCTCACCGAAATCGTGGAGCTGCCGCCGAACGTGCATCCGTGGTTCATCGGCGTGCAGTTCCACCCCGAGTTCAAGTCCACGCCCTGGGACGGCCACCCGCTGTTCAACTCCTTCATCAAGGCCGCGGTGGACCATCAGGCGGCCGGTAAAACTTCTCTAAAAGCCGTAGCATGAATTTGTGCGGATTCGAGATCGGCCTCGACCGGCCGTTCTTCCTGATTGCGGGACCGTGCGTTGTCGAATCCGAACAGCTGCAGATGGACACGGCCGGCGTGCTGAAGGAAATCACTTCAGCGCTGGGAATCCCGTTCATCTTCAAGAGCAGCTACGACAAGGCCAATCGCTCATCGGGCACCAGCTTCCGCGGGCCGGGCATGCAGCGCGGCCTGGAAATCCTGGCCAAGGTGAAGAAGGACCTCGGCTTGCCCATCCTCACCGACGTGCACAGTGAAGCCGAGATCGCACAGGTGGCCAAGGTGGTGGACGTGTTGCAGACCCCCGCCTTCCTGTGCCGGCAAACCGATTTCATCCACGCGGTCGCGCAGTCGGGCCGGCCCGTGAACATCAAGAAGGGCCAGTTCCTCGCACCCGGCGACATGAAGAACGTGATCGACAAGGCGCGGGCCGCGGCCAAGGAAAAAGGCCTGCCCGTGGACAACTTCATGGCCTGCGAGCGCGGGGCCAGCTTTGGCTACAACAACCTCGTCTCGGACATGCGTTCGCTGGCAATCATGCGAGAGACCGGCGCGCCGGTGGTGTTCGATGCAACGCACTCGGTCCAGCTGCCCGGCGGCCAAGGCACGACGTCGGGCGGTCAGCGTGAAATGGTCCCGGTGCTGGCCCGCGCGGCGGTGGCCGTCGGCGTGGCCGGCATCTTCATGGAAACGCATCCCGATCCGGCCAAGGCCTTGTCCGACGGCCCCAACGCGGTGCCGCTCAAACACATGAAGGCGCTGCTGGAAACCCTGCTGGCGCTGGACGCCGTCACCAAGAAAAACGGCTTTCTCGAAAACCACTTCGAAGCCTGAAGCAAGCAAGCATGCCAAGCGCCTACATCCTCGCCAACATCACCGTCACCAACCCCGAGCAGTACGAGGAGTACAAGAAGCTCTCTTCGGTGGCCATGAAGGCCCACGGCGCGGAAGTCTGCACCCGAGGCGGCAAGGTGGAAGTGCTCGAGGGCGACTGGAAGCCCGATCGCGTGGTGCTCCTGAAATTCCCGTCGGTCGAAGCCGCCCGCAAATTCAATGACTCCGTCGAGTACGGCGCCGCCCGCAAGTCGCGACAAGGCGCGGCGGTGATGCGCATGGTGCTCATCGAAGGTGTTTAACTGATTTCAATTTTCCAAGAGACACAAGAATGAGCGCAATCGTAGACATCGTCGGCCGCGAGATCCTGGACTCGCGCGGCAATCCCACCGTCGAATGCGACGTGCTGCTGGAGTCGGGCACCATGGGCCGCGCCGCGGTGCCGTCGGGCGCGTCCACCGGTTCGCGCGAAGCCATCGAACTGCGTGACGGCGACAAGGCGCGCTACGGCGGCAAGGGTGTGTTGAAGGCGGTGGAGCACATCAACACCGAGATTTCCGAGTCCGTGCTGGGCCTGGACGCGTCCGAGCAAGCATTTCTGGACAAGACGCTGATCGACCTGGACGGCACCGACAACAAGGCCCGCCTGGGCGCGAACGCGACGCTCGCCGTTTCCATGGCGGTGGCCCGGGCGGCGGCAGAAGAGTCCGGCCTGCCCTTGTACCGCTATTTCGGCGGCATGGGCGCATCGCAGTTGCCGGTGCCGATGATGAACGTGGTGAACGGCGGCGCGCATGCCAACAACAACCTCGACCTGCAGGAGCTGATGATCATCCCCGTGGGGGCTCCGAGCTTTCGCGAAGCGGTGCGCTACGGCGCGGAGGTGTTCCACGCCTTGAAGCAGATCATCCACGACAAGGGGATGAGCGTTGCGGTCGGCGACGAAGGCGGCTTCGCACCCAACGTGGCGAACCATGAAGCGGCCATCCAGATGATCCTGGAGGCGATCGAACGCGCCGGCTATCGGCCCGGCGAGCAGATCGCGCTCGGGCTGGACTGCGCGGCCAGCGAGTTCTACAAGGACGGCCGCTACCGCCTTGACGCCGAAGGCCTCACGCTGGACGCCGGTGAGTGGACCAACATCCTGGCGAGCTGGGTCGACAAGTACCCGATCATCAGCATCGAAGACGGCATGGGCGAGAGCGACTGGGACGGCTGGAAAACCTTGACCGAGCGCCTGGGCGACCGTGTGCAGCTGGTCGGCGATGACCTGTTCGTCACCAACACAAAGATCCTGAAGGAAGGCATCGAGAAAAAGATCGCCAATTCCATCCTGATCAAGATCAACCAGATCGGCACCCTGACCGAAACCTTCGCCGCCATCGAGATGGCCAAGCGCGCCGGCTACACCTCGGTGATCAGCCACCGCTCGGGCGAGACCGAGGACTCCACCATCGCCGACATCGCCGTGGGCACCAACGCCGGCCAGATCAAGACCGGCTCGCTTTCGCGCTCGGACCGCATGGCCAAGTACAACCAGCTGCTGCGCATCGAGGAAGACCTGGGGGACGTCGCGTCCTACCCCGGCAGGGGCGCCTTCTATAACCTGCGCTAAGTCATGTTGGCCCCC
>JAQGMT010000309.1 GCA_028292185.1 Ramlibacter sp.
TATCATCAACTGCTGCGCAACCTCAACGCGCCTGCGCCCTGAAGATCTCCCCCAGAAAGGCAAGCCCATCATGACCAACGCCGTCATCGTCTCCACCGCCCGCACCCCGCTCGCCAAGAGCTGGAAGGGCGCGTTCAACATGACGCACGGCGCCACGCTGGGCGGCCATGCCGTGCGCGAAGCCCTCAAGCGCGCCAACGTCCCCGGCGATGCCGTGGAAGACGTGATCATGGGCTGTGCCAATCCCGAGGGCGCCACCGGCGCCAACATCGCGCGCCAGATCGCGCTGATGGCAGGTTGTCCCGTGACGGTGTCGGGCATGACCGTGAACCGCTTCTGCTCGTCGGGGCTGCAGACCATCGCGCTCGCCGCCCAGCGGGTGATCGCGGGTGAAGCCGACGTCTATGTGGCGGGCGGGGTGGAAAGCATTTCGTGCGTTCAGCAGGAGATGAACACCCATATGCTGAAGGATACGGAGCTGGACAAGCTAAAGCCCGAGATCTACTGGTCGATGTTGCAGACGGCGGAACAGGTCGCCAAGCGCTACAACATCGGCCGCGACGCGATGGACGAATACGGCGCGGCCAGCCAGCAGAAGGCTTGCGCTGCCCAAGCTGAAGGCCGGTTCGACGCCGAGATTGCGCCGATCACCGTCAAGGCGGGCGTGGCCGACGCCGTGATGGGCTTGCGCACCAAGGAAGTGACCGTGAGCAAGGACGAGGGAACTCGTGAAGGCACCACCAAGGAAAGCATTAGCGGCATCAAGCCGGCGTTGCCGGGGGGCCTGATCGCGGCGGGCAATGCCAGCCAGTTCTCCGATGGCGCCGGTGCTTGCGTGGTGGTGAGCGAGCAATATGCCAGCAAGAAGAACCTCAAGCCGCTCGGCCGCTTCCTGGGATTTGCGGTGGCCGGGTGCGAGCCCGACGAAATGGGCATTGGCCCGGTGTTCGCGATCCCGAAGGTGTTGAAGAAGCTCGGCCTGACTGTGAAAGACATCGACTTGTGGGAACTCAATGAAGCTTTTGCCGTGCAGGTGATCTATTGCCGCGACAAGCTGGGGATCCCTGGCGACAAGCTGAATGTGAACGGTGGCGCCATTGCGGTCGGGCATCCGTACGGCGTGTCGGGCCAGCGGCTGACCGGTCACGCGCTGATCGAAGGCAAGCGCCGCGGCGCGAAGAAGGTGCTGGTCACAATGTGCATCGGCGGGGGCATGGGCGCGGCGGGCGTGTTCGAAGTCTTGTAAGCATCCCGCCATGGGCCTTCGTCCCACGCTGGAGTTCCTGCTGTACGACTGGCTCCAGGCCGAGGAACTCACGCAGCGCGAGCGCTTCGCCGATCACTCCCGCGAAACCTTCGATGCGGTGCTCGACACCTGCGAGCGCATTGCGCGCGAGAAGTACGCGCCCTTCAACCGCACGGTGGACACCGAGGAGCCGCGCTTCGACGGCGATAAAGTGATTCTGCCGCAGGCCACGCATGACGCCAATCGCGCCTATGCCGCATCAGGAATGCTGAGCGCGGCGCAAGACTACGAAGAAGGGGGCATGCAGCTGCCCTACACCATCGAGGCGGCAGCCAACGGGTTCTTCGGCCTCGCATCGGTGAGTATGGGTTCGAGCATGCTGACCAAAGGCAATGCCAACTTGCTGCTGGTGCACGGCACCGAAGCGCAGAAAGCGGTCTTCGCGCGCAACGAATTTTCGGGCCGCTTTTCGGGGACGATGTGCCTGTCGGAACCGCAGGCCGGCTCGTCGCTGTCGGACATCACCACACGGGCCGTGCCGGATGGACCCGGCTTCCAGAGCGAACCGCTGGGTCCGCGCTACCGCATCCGGGGCAACAAGATGTGGATCTCGGCGGGGGATCACGAGCTCACCGAGAACATCATCCACCTGGTGCTCGCCAAGATCCCAGGTGCTGACGGCAACTTGATTCCCGGCACCAAAGGCATCTCGCTGTTTATCGTGCCCAAAAAACTGGTCGATGGGCAAGGCCAACTCACAGGCGAGCGCAACGACGTCGCGCTGGCTGGGTTGAACCACAAGGTGGGATGGCGGGGAACGACCAACACGCTGCTCAATTTCGGCGAAGGGAAGTATCCGGTCGGCCGAGCCGGCGGCATCGACGGCCCTGGCGCCGGCGCCATCGGTTACCTCGTGGGTCGTCCGCACGAAGGCCTGCGCTGCATGTTCCACATGATGAATGAAGCGCGCATCGGCGTGGGCACCGCCGCGGTGATGCTGGGGCTTGCGGGCTACTACGCATCGCTGGATTACGCGAAGAACCGGCCGCAAGGCAGGCCGGTCGGGCCAGCGGGCAAAGACCCGTCGCAGCCGCAGGTGCGCATCATCGAGCATGCCGACATCAAGCGCATGCTGCTGGCGCAGAAATCGTATTGCGAAGGCGCGTTGGCGCTGGAGCTCTATTGCGCGCGGCTGGTCGATGGGCAGCGCACCGGGCGCGCCGAAGAGGCCAACGAAGCGCGGCTGCTGCTCGAGGTGCTGACCCCGATCGCGAAAAGCTGGCCCAGCGAATGGTGCCTGGAAGCCAATTCGCTGGCCATCCAGATCCATGGCGGCTATGGCTACACGCGCGATTTTCCGGTGGAGCAGTATTGGCGCGACAACCGGCTGAACATGATCCATGAAGGCACGCATGGCATCCAGGCCGCGGACCTGCTTGGACGCAAGGTGCTGATGGAGAACGGCCGCGGCCTCGAACTGCTGGCCGATCGCATCAGTGGCACCATCGCTGCGGCCTTCAAGCGGCCAGAGCTGGACGAGTATTCGCGCTCCCTCGGCGACGCGTTGCAGCAGGTGCAGGCGGCCACTGCCGCTGCCTGGTCCTCGCACGATCCCGCTGCGGTTCTGGCCAACGCTGTGCCTTACATGCAGGCGTTCGGCCACATGGTGTTGGCGTGGATCTGGTTGGACGTGGCATTGGCGATACCGGAAGGTGGTCAGCCAGCGGCATCGGAGGTCGGGCGCATGGCCGCTGTCCGATATTTCTACCGCTATGAGTTACCAAAGATCGGCGCCTGGCTGGCGGTGGTCGCGACGCGCGATTCCACTTGCGCCGAAGTTCCGCAGGATGCCTTCTGATGCCTACGGCAAAAACGATCGCGTGGATCGAGCGCCTCATATGGATCCTCATCTACGTCGGGCTGTTTGCCGTGGTGCTGGGCTTGGCGGCCCTGTCGCACCACGTCGCAGCCGCTTTGTCGTGGTTGCTGATCGTTTCCGGCGCAATCCTGGCGGTCATCGGCGTGGTCCTGATCTGGGTACGCTCGCGGCTGGACGGCCGCACTGAAGGCCTGAGCCCCGCGAACGCACAATGCAAGCCTGACGCTCTTAAAGGAACCGAATGAATCGCACCGTCCAGCAACTTTTCGACCTGAGCGGCAAGACGGCACTGGTCACCGGCGGCTCGCGTGGCCTGGGCTTGCAAATGGCGCACGCGCTCGGGGAGGCAGGCGCACGGATCATGGTGACGTCGCGCAAGGCAGATGACCTTCAGGACGCGGTTGCGGAACTGCAGGGCGCCGGCATCGACGCGCGCTGGATCGCCGCCGACTGCAGCAAGGAAGAAGACATTCGGCGCCTCACCGACGAAACGCTGACCCGCATGGGGGACATCGACATCCTCGTCAACAATGCCGGGGCGGCCTGGGGTGCTCCCGCTGAAGACCACCCGATCGAGGCCTGGGACAAGATCATGAACGTCAATGTGCGCGGCTATTTCATCTTGTCGCAGCAAGTCGCGAAGCGCAGCATGATTGGCCGCAAGTACGGGCGCATCATCAACATCGCGTCCATCGCCGGGCTGGGGGGCAACCCCCCGGAGATGCAGACGCTGGCGTACAACACCTCCAAAGGCGCGGTGATCAACTTCACCCGGGCGCTGGGCTGCGAATGGGGCAAGTACAACATTACCGTGAATGCCATCTGCCCTGGTTTTTTCCCGAGCAAAATGACCGAGCACACACTCAAACGGCTTGGGCAGGACGAACTTGCGTCGCATGCGCCGCTGCACCGGCTGGGCGACGACGAGGACCTGAAAGGCATTACCTTGCTGTTCGCGTCGGATGCTGGCAAGCACATCACCGGTCAATGGCTGGCGGTGGATGGTGGCGTCAGCGTCGTCACC
The DNA here is from genome assembly GCA_028292185.1 of Ramlibacter sp. Classification (GTDB taxonomy): domain Bacteria; phylum Pseudomonadota; class Gammaproteobacteria; order Burkholderiales; family Burkholderiaceae_C; genus Ramlibacter. The sequence continues at coordinate 4,150 of JAQGMT010000309.1, forward strand.
GGCGGTTGAACAGAGGACACACACGACATGAACTTCGGCGTCGACATTCCCTTCGTGCATCACCTCGGCTTCGAACTGCTGCAGTTCGATGGCGGACATTCGGAAATCGGCTATGAGCCCAAGCCCGAGCACCTCAACTCCTTTGCGGTCACCCATGGCGGGGCCTGCATGACCCTCTTGGACGTGACGATGGCGACGGCCGCCCGCAGCGTGCAGCAGGATATGGGCGTGGTGACCATCGAGATGAAAACCAGCTTCATGCAACCCGCGCGCGGCAAGCTCAGCGGAAAAGGCCGGCTGATGCATAGAACCGCCACAATGGCCTTTACCGAGGCCACCATCTTCGACAGCGAGGGACGCGCCTGCGCCCATTCGACCGGCACCTTCAAGTATGTGAGGCGCTTGCCGACGGGAGCCAAGAGCGTGAATTCACTCAACGCCATATCGACCGATTAAGGAAACAGCATGCCGCAGAACAAGCAATTCCTGCTGGACAACCGCCCGCAAGGCGAAGCGGTGGCCAGCAACTTCAAGCTGGTCACCACCGAAACGCCGGCCTTGCAGGAAGGTGAGGTCCTGGTGCGCCATCACTTCCTCAGTCTCGACCCCTACATGCGGGGACGCATGAACGACGCCAAGAACTACGCGGCGCCGCAGCCGCTGGGCCAGGTGATGCAAGGCGGCACCGCGGGCGAGGTAGTGGAAAGCCGCTCGCCCAAGTACCAGGTGGGGGACAAGGTGATCGGCATGGGGGGCTGGCAGCAGTACAGCGTCGTCAACGCAGAGCAGCGCGGAGTTCTGAACAAGGTGGACACCACTCGCGTGCCGCTGTCCTACTATCTTGGCGCGGTCGGCATGCCGGGCGTCACGGCTTGGTACGGTTTGACGAAGATCATCGAACCGAAGGCAGGCGAGACGCTGGTGGTGAGTGCCGCGACGGGCGCCGTGGGCAGCGCGTTCGGTGCGCTGGCGAAAGCACGAGGCTGCCGAGCCGTCGGCATTGCGGGCGGACCCGAGAAATGCAAGTACGCCGTCGACGAACTGGGCTTCGATGCCTGCCTCGACTACAAGCAACACAAGGACGCCGGCTCTCTCTCGGCGGCGCTGAAGGAAGCCTGCCCCGACGGCGTCGACGGCTACTTCGAGAACGTCGGCGGCATGGTGATGGATGCCGTGATGTTGCGCATGAACGCGTTCGGCCGGATCGCGGTGTGCGGCATGATCGCCGGCTACAACGGCAAGCCCGTGCCCATGTCTTATCCGCAGCTGCTGCTGACCAACCGCATCAAGCTGCAGGGATTCATCGTCAGCGAGCACATGGAGGTGTGGCCCGAGGCGTTGAAGGAGCTCTCGGACCTGGTCGCCAGCGGGAAACTGCGGCCGCGCGAGACCATCGCGCAAGGCATCGAGTCGGCGCCCGAAGCATTTCTCGGCCTGCTCAAGGGCAGGAACTTCGGCAAGCAAGTGGTCAAGCTGATTTGAACCGAAGCCCCGGGAAGCTCGCATGGATGCCACGCACGAAGTTCTCAACCAGCCCGAGCCGCTGGTGGACTACAACCTGTTCGCCGGCAACCGTGCGCTGCGGGATGCACTGAAATTCAACGCGCCGCAACTCGAGCACGGCGCGTTGCATGCCCTGGGCGCCGAGCTGGGAGAGGCCCAGATGCAGCTGCATGCGCGGCTTGCGAATGTGCACGGCCCCCAGCTTCGCAGCTACAGCCGCTTGGGCCACCGCATCGACCAGGTGGAGTTCCACCCGAGTTACCACGTGCTGATGAAATCGGCCTGCGCGGCGGGCCTGCACGCAAGCCCATGGACCGACACCGATGTCTCGCCGCATGTCAGGAGGGCGGCGGGCTTCATGCTCTTCACCGAGCTGGAACCCTCGACGCTGTGTCCGATCTCGATGACGTATGCGGCGACACCCGCTTTGCGCGGGAATGCCGCCATCTACAGCGACTGGGGACCAAAGCTGGCGAGCCGCGCCTACGATCCCGTGCTCAAGCCGTGGGGCGAAAAGAGCGGTGTCACCATGGGCATGGGCATGACGGAAAAGCAGGGCGGTTCCGACGTGCGCGCCAATACCACGCAAGCGGTGCCCGACGGCCAGGATGCGTGGGGCCGGCGTTTCCGCATCACCGGGCACAAGTGGTTCCTGTCGGCGCCGATGTGCGATGCCTTCCTGGTCCTGGCGCAAGCGCCCAGCGGCCTCACCTGCCTGTTCCTGCCGCGAATCCTGCCGGACGGCTCGCTCAATGCCATCCATATCCAGCGGCTGAAAGACAAACTCGGCAACAAGGCGAATGCGAGTTCGGAGGTCGAATTCCACCAGGCCTCGGCGTGGCTGGTGGGTGAAGAGGGCCGTGGTGTCCCGCAGATACTCGAGATGGGCACGATGACGCGGCTGGATTGCGCGCTGGGCACCAGCGGCCTGATGCGCCAGGCGCTGTCGATTGCGCTGGATCACACCGCGCAGCGCTACGCGTTCGGAAAACGGCTGATCGAGCAGCCCTTGATGCGCAACGTTCTGGCGGACCTCGCGCTGGAATCCGAAGCCTCCACCGCGCTGGCAATTCGCCTCGCGCGCGCTTTCGACCACCCGTGCGAGCCGCATGAAGCGCTGATGGCCCGTTTGCTCACCCCGATCGCGAAGTTCTGGATCTGCAAGCGCGGCTCGCTTTTCGCGCAGGAGGCGATGGAGTGCCTGGGCGGCAACGGCTATGTGGAAGAGGGCGGCGAAGGCATCATGGCGCGCATCTATCGCGAGATGCCGCTCAACTCGATTTGGGAAGGCGCCGGCAACATCATGGCCTTGGATCTGCTGCGCGCGCTGCGCAAGGCCGACGTGACTGCGGCGCTGGTCCATGAGGTGGCCCCGGTCAAGGGTGCCCATCCGGCGCTTGACCGGTTGGTGGCCGCGCTGCCGGCCCGGGTGGAGGAGATGGCGACCGAGGTGGAAGCGAGGCGGCTGGCGCAGGATGTGGCGCTGGCTGTGCAAGCCTCCTTGCTCTACCAATCTGCACCGGCAGCCGTGTTCGGCGCGTTCTGCGACTCAAGGCTGGACGGAAACTGGGGCCACACATTCGGCACCCTCGGCGCCGGAGTGGATTTCGGCGCCATCATCGCGCGCGCGATGCCGCGCCAAACCTAGGAACACCCCACATGCCCGGCCTCATCCTGCATCACTACCCGAGTTCCCCGTTCTCCGAAAAAATCCGGCTGGTGCTGGGCTACAAGCAGCTCGCGTGGAACTCGGTGCTGATTCCCGCCATCATGCCCAAGCCCGACGTGGTGGCGCTGACGGGCGGCTATCGCAAGACACCCATCCTGCAGGTTGGCGCCGATGTGTATTGCGACAGCGCCCTGATTTGCGATGTGCTGGAACACGTGCAGCCCGAGCCGCCGCTGTATCCGCCGCACCTGAAAGGTGTGTCCCGGGTCTTTGCGCAATGGGCCGACTCCACCTTGTTCTGGGCGGCCATGGCCTACAACCTGCAGCCCAAGGGCGCGGTCCAGGTCTTCGCCAAGGCGCCGCCCGACGCCGCGAAAGCATTTTCCGAAGATCGCAAGGCGATGAGCGGCAACATGGTGCGCCTGCGACCCGCGGACGCCACGTCGGCGTACCGCTCGTACCTGCGCCGACTGGCGCATATGGCGGAGGAACACGAGTTCCTCTTCGGCGCCGAACCTTGCGTGTCCGATTTCGCTGCGTATCACTCGCTCTGGTACACGCGGGTGCAGGTGCCGGTGATGGCCGACATCCTCAATGCCACGCCGGCCGTGGGCGAGTGGATGGACCTGATGGCGGCCATCGGCCATGGTCCAAGCGACCGGCTCACCTCTGCGGACGCGATCACCGTCGCGAACGGGGCCGAGCCGATGCCGCCGGGCCAGAACCTGCTCGTCGACAGTGCCTTCCAGGACGACCATGGCATCGCGCTGGG
>JAQGMT010000334.1 GCA_028292185.1 Ramlibacter sp.
GCACTCCACTCGTTCGACACGGGGCGCGCCGCAGCAGCGCGATAGTGGGTCTTTCCGTGAAGGAGTGCCCCATGGACAAACCCAGTGCCAAGAACCCGCCGCGAGCGGGCAACGATGAAGCCGGCGAGAAGCAGCGCGAACTTCAGCGCGAGCAGGACAGCACCGACCAGCAGAGCAAGCAGCAGCAGGGCGGCGCGCCGGGCGGCAAGCCGAAGGCCGTCCAGGCCGGTGCGCGCGAGCAACCCCAGCCGCCCTTTCCGGCGCAGCATCTCGCCAAGCCCGGTATCGAAGGCCAGATGGAGCTCAGGCCCCGCTTCGAGGCGCCCGATTACCGCGGCAGCGCCAAGCTCGAGGGCATGACCGCGCTGATCACCGGCGGCGACTCCGGCATCGGCCGGGCGGTGGCGGTGCTGTTCGCGCGCGAGGGCGCCGATGTGGCGATCGTTTACCTGAACGCGCACGAAGACGCCGAAGAAACCAAGCGGTGCGTGGAAAAAGAGGGGCGCCGCTGCCTGCTCATCCCCGGGGACGTGAAGAGCTCGAAGTTCTGCGAGGAAGCGGTGAAAAGGACCGTCGCGCACTTCCAGCACTTGGACATCCTGGTGAACAACGCCGCCTTCCAGCTGCATGCCAAGGAGCTCCAGGACGTGACCGACGAGCGGCTGGAAGAAACCTTCAAGACCAACATCTTCGGCTACTTCTACATGGCGCGGGCGGCCGTACCGCACCTCAAACAGGGATCGTCGATCATCAACACGGGCTCGGTGGTGGGCCTGCGCGGCAGCGGGTCGCTGCTGGACTACTCGGCGACCAAGGGCGCGATCCACGCCTTCACCATGTCCCTGGCCAGCAACCTGATCGACAAGGGAATTCGCGTCAACGCGGTGGCGCCCGGCCCGGTGTGGACACCCCTGAATCCGGCCGACCAGGAGCCGGAGAAGGTCAAGCAGTTCGGGCAGCAAAGCGACATGAAGCGGCCCGCGCAGCCGGAGGAGCTTTCGCCGGCTTATGTGTTTCTCGCCTCGCCGGTCTGCTCCAGCTACATCACCGGGATCGTGTTGCCGGTGACCGGCAGCGTCGGCGCTACCTGACCGCCGAAAGCCGGTGGCGGCAAGGTGCGCCGAATCCCACTAGGATAGGCAGCATGAAACCCTTGAAGATCGATTTCGTTTCCGACGTGGCCTGCCCCTGGTGCGCCGTGGGCCTGGCCTCCCTCGAGCGGGCGCTCGAGAAGCTCGATGGCGAGGTCTCGGCCGAGATCCACTTCCAGCCGTTCGAGCTCAATCCGGGCATGGCGCCGGGCGGAGTGGACGCCGGCGAATACCTGACGCAGAAGTACGGCAGCACGGCGCAGCAGCAGAAGGCCTCACGCGACGCGATCCGCGCACGCGGCGCGGCCGTCGGCTTCGACTTTCGCGAACAGGGGCGCGGCCGCATCTACAACACCTTCAACGCGCACCGCTTGCTTTATTGGGCCGGCTTGCAGGATGCGGCCCGCCAACATGCCTTGAAGAAGGCACTGCTCAAGGCCTATCACGGCGAAGGCCGCAGTCCGGAAGACGTGGCGGTGCTGCTCGATGCCGCCGGGCAGGCGGGCCTCGACACGACGCGCGCAAGCGAAATCCTGGCGGGCGACGAATACGCCCGCGAAGTGCGCGAAAGCGAGCAGAGCTTCCAGGAGTTGGGCATCCATGCCGTGCCCGCGGTGATCATCAACGGCCGTCACCTGATCCAGGGCGGTCAGCCGCCCGAAATGTTCGAGCAGGCTTTGCGCCAGATCGCGGCGGCGCCGGAAACCGCTTAGCCGCCCAGCGGCCGGTAGCGCTCGTTCACCGTCACCCAGAAATCGTAGACCTGCCGCATCTTGCGGCGCAAGTCGTCATAGTCGGTGGCCTTGCGCACGTAGCTGTTGGCGCCACTGGCGTAGCACGCGGCGATGTCGCCCTTCTCGGTTGACGAGGAGTGCATGACCACCGGCACCGTGGCGGTGCGGGGATCGCTGCGCACTGCCTTGAGCACATCGAGGCCGTGCAGGCGCACCAGCTTCATGTCAAGGATGATCAGTTCGGGCTGCAGCCGCGTGTCGCGGCCGGCGTGGGCGCCGCGCCCGAACAGGTAGTCGAGCGCGTCCACGCCGTCGGTCGCCGTGGCGATGTCGCGCGGGTCGCAACACTCGGTCAATGCCATCACCGTCAGTTCGAGGTGATCGGGGTTGTCGTCCACCACCAATATGGAGGCGTGATTCATCTGCGGGCCCAAGCTCGTGAAACCAGCCACTGGCCGGACTCTCCCTTTCGATGGCCGGGCTCTCCAGCCCGACCGTGATCCTATTTTCGCACGTGCTGGGCCGTCGTCAGCACTCGATTCCAGGCTTGAGCACCCGCGTTCACCGCTTGGCGGCTTCCGACAACTCGATGCAATAGCTCATCAGCGCGTCGGTCTCCATCGACTTGTCGAACACGCGGTCGCAACCGAGCGCTTCGCAGTGGCGGCGGACATCGGCGTTCGCCGTACCCGTCAGCACCACCACCTTTTGCCCGGGCTGGCGGTCGCGGCACGCGTTCAGCACACCAAAGCCGTTGCCGCCCGGCTCGAGGATCAGGTCCACGATCGCGATCTGCCAGGTGTTCGCCGGGTCCGTGAGCCAGGCGACGGCCGCCTTCTCACTGGCGGCCACGCCGACGGTTTCGATGTCGGCAAGTTCAGCCAGGGCCTCGATCAGGCTTTCCCGGATCGACAGTTTGTCTTCGACAACAAACGCTCTGAGGCTCACCGGCGGTCTCCTGGCTGGCGATCCGTGATTTTGCACGCAAGCCGGCCTGCCGGGGGAAATAGCCGCCGTTGGCCGCGGCGTCAACCGACACGCACCTCCACGCGCCGCGGCTTGGCTTCCTCGAGTTTGGGGATAGCCAGCTTCAGCACGCCATCCTTCAGGCTGGCGTCGATGCGCGACGGATCCAGCTCGCGGCTGAGCGTGAACTGGCGCCGGTACGACGGATACTGCGCCTCGCCGTAAACCAGCTGCATGCCTTGGGGCTGGGGTGTTTCCGCGGTGGCTTCGATGACGAGGTTGTCGCCGTCCACGCGCACGCCCAGGCGCTCGCGCGACACCCCGGGCAGGTCGGCCAGCAGGGTGATGCCGGACTCATTTTCGAACACGTCCACCGGCGGCACCACGAACGGCTGTTCGCGCCGTTGTCCGTCATCGCGGGCAGGCGCCGGCTGCTTGCCTTGGCGCTCGGAAGTCTGGATCTGGGAATTCATGGCGATCTCCTTTCGCTGTGCGGATGGGTCAACTCACTTCGATGCGGCGCGGCTTGGACGACTCGCGCTTGGCCACCGAGACTCGCAGGATGCCGTCGCGGTAATTGGCCTCCACCTTCGCCGGGTCCGCGTCGTCGGGCAGGCTCACCACGCGGCGGAAGCTTCCCGAGAACCGCTCTTGCGCGTACACACTGGTGGCCTCCCCCGCTTGCGGCACTGCGTTCGTGCGCTCGCCGGCGATGATCAGCAGGCCGCGGTCGACGGTCAGCTGCAATGCGCTGGGATCGAGCCCCGGCGCCAGCGCCATGACCTCGATGGAGTCAGGGGAGGCGCCCACGTTGATCACCGGAAAGCTGGCGCCGCTCAGGCCCCGGATGCTGGATCGTTCGGCCGGGCGGAACACTTGGTCGAGCACGTCCTGCAAGCGGTTCAATTCCGAAAAAATGTCCCCTGCAGGTCTGAAGGATGCGTTCATCATCACAGATCTCCTTTGATGGGCTGGACAAGGAAAACACGGTACGCGCGTGCGCAGCCCTCGCCTGCGCCAACCTGAATTAGCGGCGCCGCCGCGGATTTCAAGAGCCCGAAAAACAGCCGGGCGGGCTACGGGCGGTCAGCGGCGGATGAGCACCGGCAATGCCGCTGCCAGCAGCGCCACACCCGACAGCGTGAGCAGGCCCAGCACGATCGCGCGGAACACCGCCGGGCTGATGCCAGCGTAGAGGCGCGCGCCGAGCAGCGACGGAATGAGCATCGCCGGTGCGATGATCGCGAACAGCGGAATCATGTCGCGGCGCGCGATCCCGGTAGCGAGATAGGTGACGAAGGTGACGAGCAGCATCGCGAGGTTGAAATTCTGGATGACGGCGCGCTGCACGTCCTTTTCGAAGTCGCGCAGCGCGCACCACAGCGTCGGCACCACGCCGGTGAAGCCGCCCAAGGCGCCCATGAAGCCGCCCGCGGCCCCGGCCAGCGCATCCGCGCCGCGCCCGCCGCGAGTGATGCGGGGCAGCCGTGCGGAAAACATCATCAAGGGACACATCACCACCAGCAGCAGCCCGAGCAAGCCCTTGAACAGCGGAACGTCCAGGCGGGGCAGGATGTAAATGCCCAGCGGAATTCCGGCCAGGCCGCCCAGCACGAAGGGCAGCAGGCGCTGGAAGTCGAAGCCGCGCCGCACGGTCGCCGCCGCGATCAGCTGGCCGGTCAAGGCGCCGAAGACGGCGAGCGCCGCGGCCAGTTGTGGGTCCAGCGTCCAGGCCCAGATCGACATGGCCGTGAGGCCGAAGCCGAATCCCGACAAGCCTTGCACGAAGCCCGCCAGCACGGCGCCCAGGATGACGGTGACGATCAGCGGGTCCACGGGGTCATGCCGGGATCGACGGCATTGCGGCATGACATGCGTTGGGCTCTCACTCGTAAGATGATATCGGCGGGCAGCTGCAGACCAGGTTGCGGTCGCCGTACACGCTGTCCACGCGGCCGACCGGCGGCCAGTACTTGGCGTGAGCGCCGGCCAGCGACGCCGCGCATTCGCGGGAGTAAGGATGTGGCCATTGAGCGTGGAGCAATGCGGTGGCTGTGTGCGGCGCGTTCTTCAGCGGGTTGTCGTTGGCCGGCCACTCGCCGCGCTCGATGCGCCGGATTTCCTCGCGGATTGCGATCATCGCCTCGATGAAGCGGTCGATCTCGTCGAGCGTTTCGCTCTCCGTCGGTTCGACCATCAAGGTGCCCGGCACCGGGAAGCTCAGGGTCGGTGCGTGGAAGCCGTAGTCGATCAGGCGCTTGGCGACGTCCTCCGCCGTCACGCCGCTGCTGTCCTTCAGCGGCCGCAGATCGAGGATGCATTCGTGCGCGACATGGCCATTGCCGCTCGCGTACAAGGTGGGGTAGTGATTCTTCAGGCGCGCGCTGATGTAGTTGGCGCTGAGGATCGCGGTTTCGCTCGCGTTCGTCAGTCCCTTCGGGCCCATCATGCGGCAGTACATCCAGCTGATCGGCAGCACGCCGGCGTTGCCCAGGGGAGCAGCGGACACGGCGCCGACCGGCCGGCCGGCTGCGCCACCTGCTGCGTGGCCGGGAAGAAAAGGCACCAGGTCCTGCACCACGCACACCGGCCCCACGCCGGGTCCGCCGCCGCCGTGCGGGATGCAGAAGGTCTTGTGCAGGTTCAGGTGGCTGACGTCGCCGCCGAACTCGCCCGGGGCGGCCACGCCGACCAGCGCATTCATGTTGGCGCCGTCGACGTAGACGCGGCCCCCGTGCTTGTGCACCAGGGCGCAGAGCTCCTTCACCTGCATTTCGAACACGCCGTGGGTGCTGGGGTAGGTGATCATCACAGCCGCCAGCTTTTCGCTGTGCTGTTCGCACTTGGCCTTCAGGTCACCAAGGTCGACGTTGCCGTTGTCGTCGCAGGCGGTCACCACGACCTGCATGCCGACCATCTGCGCGCTGGCGGGATTGGTGCCGTGGGCGGAGGACGGGATCAGGCACACGTTGCGGTGGGCCTGTCCCTTGCTTTCGTGAAAGGCCTTGATCGCGAGCAGGCCCGCGTATTCGCCCTGCGAACCCGCATTGGGCTGCAGGCTGATCCCTGCATACCCCGTGGCCTCGCACAGCCATGCGCGCAGCTGCTTGTCGAGCTCTGCATAGCCTTGCAGCTGGTCGCGCGGGGCGAACGGGTGGATGTGCGCAAACTCGGGCCAGGTGATGGGGATCATCTCGCTCGTCGCATTGAGCTTCATCGTGCAGCTGCCCAGCGGGATCATGCTGCGGTCCAGCGCGAGGTCCTTGTCCGACAGCGCGCGGATGTAGCGCAGCATGCCGGTCTCGGAATGGTGCGTGTTGAACACCGGGTGCGAGAGGAACGCGCTGGTGCGGCGCAGCGCGGTCGGGATCAGCGGCTCGATGCCCTTCTCGAACTCGGCCA
>JAQGMT010000335.1 GCA_028292185.1 Ramlibacter sp.
CATCTACAATGGCGCGGAAGTCGCCGGCTGCCGCTTCTCCTTCTGGATTCCAGTCTCCGGCGCTACCAATACGATAGCAAATAAAGACGCTGGGATTACCGTATGAGCCTGATTCCGAAGAAGGGCACCGTCTACGTCGTGGATGACGACGAGGCCGTGCGCGATTCCCTGCAGTGGCTCCTCGAAGGCAAGGACTACCGCGTCCGCTGTTTCGATTCCGCCGAGTCCTTCCTCTCCCGCTACGACCCGCGCGAAGTCGCCTGCCTGATCGTGGACATCCGCATGGGCGGCATGACGGGCCTGGAGCTGCAGGACCGCCTGGTCGAACGCAAATCGCCTTTGCCGGTGGTCTTCATCACCGGCCACGGCGACGTGCCGATGGCGGTGAACACCATGAAGAAGGGCGCGATGGATTTCATCCAGAAGCCCTTCAAGGAAGACGAGCTGGTGAGCCTGGTCGAGCGCATGCTCGAACACGCCAAGGACGCATTCGCCGAGTACCAGAGCGCTGCCAGCCGCGACGCGCTGCTGGCCAAGCTCACTTCGCGCGAAGCGCAGGTGCTCGAGCGCATCGTCGCGGGCCGGCTGAACAAGCAGATCGCCGATGACCTGGGCATCAGCATCAAGACGGTGGAAGCGCATCGCGCCAACATCATGGAAAAGCTCAACGCGAACACGGTGGCCGACCTGCTGAAGATCGCGCTGGGACAAAACGCTCCGAAAGCATGACCGCCCAGCTGATCGACGGCAACGCCCTCGCCAAGCAGGTCCGCGCGCAAGTCGCCGGCCGCACGCAGGCCCTCAAGGCCCGCGGGATCGTTCCGAAGCTGGCGATCATCATGGTCGGCGATGACCCCGCCAGTGCCGTGTACACGCGCCACAAGGTCAACGACAGCACCGAGACCGGCCTGGAGGCGACGCTGGAGCGCTTCCCGGCCACGCTGCCCGAAGCGCAGCTCCTGGCCCGCATCGATGCCCTTAACCGCGACGGCACGGTGCACGGCATCCTGGTGCAGCTGCCCCTTCCCAGGCACATGGACTCGCAAAAGGTGATCAGCGCCATCTCGCCGGGCAAGGACGTGGACGGTTTTCACGTCGCCAACGCCGGCGCGCTGATGGTCGGCCAGCCGGGCTTCTGGCCCTGCACGCCCTTCGGCTGCATGAAGATGATCGAGTCGATCGGCTACCCATTGCGCGGCAAGAATGCGGTGGTGATCGGCCGCAGCAACATCGTCGGCAAACCGATGGCGATGATGCTGCTGCAGCAAAGCGCCACCGTCACCATCTGCCACAGCGCGACAGCCGACCTGAAATCGCACACCTTGCAAGCGGACGTGATCGTCGCTGCCGTCGGCAAGCGCAACGTGCTCTCGGCCGACATGGTGAAACCGGGCGCCGTGGTGATCGACGTCGGCATGAACCGCGACGATCAAGGCAAGCTCTGCGGCGACGTCGATTTTGCGTCCGTGCGCGAAGTGGCGGGGTGGATCACACCGGTCCCGGGCGGGGTCGGCCCGATGACGCGGGCCATGCTGCTTGCCAACACGCTGACCGCCGCCGAACGGGCGGGCGGCCAGCAGCCTGCCTAACGCTGCACCTTGATGCGCGAGATGGTGTAGCGGGTCACGTCCTCTTCGGGCTCATCGCCCACGGCAGGGGTCAAAGCCAGCGCCGCATTGGTGACGAACATGTTCTCGCCGACAAACACCATGCTCGCCGGGAACAGCAGGCCTTCCGGTGTGCCGTCCTTGCGCACGCCGCCGAATCCGCCGACGCGCTGGACCACGCGGCCGTTGGCGTTCAACTGCACCAGCTCGTCGTTCTGGTTGGCCGCGACCCAGAGCCGCCCGCGGCCATCGACAGCCAGGCCATCGGCGCCGTTGATGCTTTCCGTGAACACGGACACCGCACCCGACGCGAGCGTCAACTTGAGCACGCGGTCGTCGCCGGTGTTGGCGATGAACAGCGCCGATTCGTCGCCGCTCAGCGCCAGGCCGTTCGCGCCGAAGGGCGGAAAGCCCGCCGTCGCGAGCAGCGGGTCGTGCGACACGGTGGTCACCGCGCAGACGGCCGTGCATGCCGCCGGATTGGCGATCTTGTAGATCGCACCCTGGAACGAATCGGACACGTACAGATTGCCGCTGTGGTCGAACACCATCCCGTTCGGCGCGGCCACGGAGTTGGATCCGAACACGATGCTGTCGGCGCTGCCATCGGGATTGGCTTCGCTGCGCGGCGCCGGCGCGCCGATGTGCGGCAGGCTGGCGACGTCTTCGACCGGCGTCGTGCTGTTGAACGCCGCCGCGATGCGCTGGATCTTGCCGGCCCCGAAGTTGCAGATGTACACCTTGCCGGTGGCGGCATCGAAGGCCAGCCCGAGCAGCGGCTGTCCACCGAAATCTCGCACTGCCAGCAGATGGCCCTGGCGATCGTAGCGCAGCAGCTTGTTGGCATTCGGGCCGAAGTCGAAGGTGCCGACGTAGATATCGCCATTCGAAGGGTTGGCGGCGATCCCTTCCGGAAAGCGCACGCCATCGGGCAGCGTGACGAAGTCATGAACCGCCTCGGTGCGGTCATTGCCGTTCTCGGCTAACGCGCGGCTGTTCAAGCCGAGGGACGTGATGGCGATGGCAGTCCAGAAGACCACGCGTGCGGCGAATCGATTCATCTTGTTCTCCACTGGGTGACGGTTAAGGGATGGCAGTAAGGGAAAAGCATGCTGCGCTGAGCTTGCGTCGGCGTCAAGTAACAACTTCCTACGCGGTGGCATCACTCTGGTCGAGCTGCGGCCGCGTACCGCGCTGACGCAAAATGACGGGCATGAATCCCCTTCTTGACTTCAACGACCTCCCCTTGTTCGATCAAGTCCGCCCCGAGCACGTTGCCCCGGCGATCGACACCCTCCTGGCGGAATCGGAAACCGCCCTGGCCACCGTGACGCAGCCCGCCTTCCCGGCGCAGTGGACCGAAATCTCGAAGGTGCTGGACACCGCCACCGAAAAGCTGGGCCGCGCCTGGGGCGTGGTGAGCCACCTCAACGGGGTGGCCGATACCCCCGAATTGCGCGCCGCGTACAACGAGGCGCTGCCGAAGGTCACCGAGTTCTGGACCCGCCTCGGTTCGGACGAGCGCCTCTTCGCCAAGTACAAGGCCATCGACGTCGCAACGCTGAATGCGGAACAGCGCCAGGCCCACAAAAACGCCATCCGCAACTTCGTGCTGGGCGGCGCGGAACTCACCGGCGCCGCGCGCGAACGTTACGCTGCCATCCAGGAACGCCAAGCCGAGCTGGCCCAGAAATTCAGTGAGAACGCGCTCGACGCCACGGATGCGTTCTCGTACTATGCGGGCGCCGACGAACTCGCGGGCGTGCCCGAGGACGTGATGCAGGCCGCGCGCGCCGCGGCGCAGGCGGAGGGCAAGGACGGCTACAAGCTGACGCTGAAGATGCCCAGCTATCTGCCCGTGATGCAGTTCGCCCACAGCAGCCCGCTGCGCGAACGCCTCTATCGCGCCTACGTGACCCGTGCCAGCGACCAGGGCGAACCGAAGTTCGACAACAGCGCGCTGATCCGCGAGATCCTGGCGCTGCGCCAGGAAGAGGCACGGCTGCTGGGCTTTCGCAACTTCGGCGAGATGTCGCTGGTGCCCAAGATGGCCGATTCGCCGCAGCAGGTGGTCGCGTTCCTGCGCGAGCTCGCGGCCAAGGCGCGGCCTTACGGCGAGCGCGACGTCGCCGACATGCGCGAGTTCGCGGCCAGCAAACTGGGCATCGCCGACCCGCAGCCCTGGGACTGGTCGTACATCGGCGAGAAGCTGAAGGAGGAGCGCTATGCCTTCAGCGAACAAGAGGTCAAGCAGTACTTCACCGCACCCAAGGTGCTGGCCGGGCTGTTCAAGATCGTGGAGACATTGTTCGAGGTCACCATCCGCCGGGATGTGGCGCCCGTCTGGAATCCGGGCGTCGAGTTCTACCGGATCGAGCGCGAACGGCGCGAAGGGGAACGCGTCTCGACCGAGCTGGTCGGCCAGTTCTACCTCGATCCTTCCGCCCGCACCGGCAAGCGCGGCGGGGCCTGGATGGACGACGTGCGCGCGCGCTGGCTGCGCCCCGACACCGGACAGCTGCAAACGCCCGTGGCGCACCTGGTGTGCAACTTCGCGGACGGGGTGGAAGGCAGGCCGCCGCTCCTGACGCACGACGACGTCACCACCTTGTTCCACGAGTTCGGCCACGGGCTGCACCACATGTTGACCCGCGTGAACGAGCGCGACGTGTCCGGGATCAGCGGTGTCGAATGGGACGCGGTGGAGCTGCCCAGCCAGTTCATGGAGAACTTCTGCTGGGAGTGGAGCGTGCTGCGGCACATGACGGCGCATGTGGACACCGGCGCCTCGCTGCCGCGGGAACTGTTCGACAAGATGCTGGCCGCGCGCAATTTCCAGAGCGGCCTGTCGACGCTGCGGCAGATCGAGTTTTCGCTGTTCGACATGTTGCTGCACACGGATCACGACCCCGCGCAGGACTTCATGCCCTTGCTGGCGCAGGTGCGGCGCGAAGTGGCGGTACTGCAGCCTCCGGCCTTCAGCCGTACCGCCCATACTTTCAGCCATATCTTCGCCGGAGGGTACGCGGCGGGGTACTACAGCTACAAATGGGCGGAGGTTTTGAGCGCCGACGCCTATGCCGCGTTCGAGGAGACGGGGGGTAAAGACGGCTTGCCGAGCGTGGAAACCGGGAGAAAATACCGTGAAGCCATTCTGGAGGCTGGTGGCAGCCGGCCGGCGATAGAGTCGTTCAAGGCCTTCCGGGGCCGCGAACCCTCTCTGGACGCCCTGCTGCGCCATCAAGGCATGGCCTGAAGAATAACATTCAACCGTCGGAGTCGCGACCCATGTTTTTAGTCCGCCCCTTGCTAGCCCTTGGCCTGATGGGCGTCCTTGCGATGGCCGGATTGGGCTGCAACGACGCAAATGCGCAACAGATTTACCGCCTGGTCGGTCCCGACGGCCGTGTTACTTTTTCCGACAAGGCGCCGCTGGATGCG
>JAQGMT010000345.1 GCA_028292185.1 Ramlibacter sp.
GCTCATCTCGTAGACCAGCCGCTTGCGTTGCGGTATCTCGATCCTCATCTGGCCTCAGACCCCGAAGCCGTCGTCCGCGGCGATCACCGCGCCATTGATGAAATGGCTCTGGCTGCTGGCCAGCAGCACGATCAGCGCGTCCAGGTCCTCGGGCGCCCCCACCCGCTTGCGCGGCAGCATGTTGATCAGCTTCTCGCCCTGCTCGGTGCTCCAGTGGTGGTGGTTGATCTCGGTGTCGATGTAGCCCGGGCAGATCGCGTTGACGTTGATCTCGAAGCGGCCCCACTCCAGCGCCATCGCCTTGGTCATCTGCACGACGGCCGCCTTGCTCATGGCATAGGCCCCGATCTGCGGCAGCACCTTGAGCCCCGCCATCGAGGCGATGTTGATGATGCGGCCGCCGGTGTACGTCCCGGGCGCCGAGCCACGGGCGCGCGCCAACATGCGCTTGCCGACTTCCTGGGCGACGAAGAAGGCGCCCTTGACGTTGGTGTCGAAGATGAAGTCGAAGTCTTCTTCGGTGACGTCTTGGATGCGCTGCGTCGTGCTGACGCCGGAGTTGTTCACCAGGATGTCGATCGAACCCACTTCCGTCTCGGCGTGCGCGACGGCGGCCTTGATGCTGTCCCTGTCCGTCACGTCCAGCTGCGTCACGTGGGCATCGCCGCCTTCCGCTTCGATTTGCGCGCGCAGCTCCTTGAGCTTGTCCACCCGGCGGCTGGCCAGCACGACGGCGGCCCCGGCGCGGGACAAGGTACGCGCGAACTGGGCACCGAGGCCGCTGGACGCACCCGTCACCAACGCGACGCGGCCGGATAGGTCGATGCTGTAGCTCACAAGGGTCTCCTGCCTAAAATGGCGTTGAATAGAAGAATTTCATTATCTGCGAGAGCCACCCATGACCCATGAAGAACTGTTGGCGCAATTCGGACCGCGCGAAGCCATGGAGTACGACGTGGTGGTGGTGGGAGGCGGTCCCGCCGGGCTGTCGGCGGCCATTCGGCTGAAGCAGCTCGCCGCAAAGCACGGCAAGGACGTGTCGGTGGTGGTGCTGGAAAAGGGTTCGGAGCCCGGCGCGCACATTCTGTCCGGCGCCATCATGGATCCGCGCGCCTTGTATGAGCTGTTCCCGAACTGGAAAGAGCTGGGCGCGCCGCTGAACCAGCCGGTGACCGAAGACATCTTTCTGTTCACCGGCCGAACCGGCGCCAGCCGCACGCCCAACTTCCTGCTGCCCAAGAACTTTCACAACCAGGGCATGTACATCGTCAGCCTGGCCAACGTGACCCGCTGGCTGGCGACGCAGGCCGAAGCGCTGGGGGTCGAGATATTCCCGGGCTTTCCGGCGGCCGAAGTCCTGTACAACGAGAACGGCTCGGTCAAGGGCGTCGCCACAGGCAACATGGGGGTCGGCAAAAGCGGCGAGCCCACCGAGAGCTTCCAGCTGGGCATGGAACTGCACGCCAAGTACACGCTCTTCGCGGAAGGCTCGCGCGGCCAGCTGGGCAAGCAGCTGATCAGCCGCTACAAGCTGGACGACGGCCGCGACCCCCAGAGCTACAGCATCGGCCTGAAGGAACTTTGGGAGATCGACCCTGCGCGTCACACGCCCGGGCTGGCGCTGCACAGCGCGGGTTGGCCGCTCGAGAACGACACCTATGGCGGCTCTTTCATGTACCACATGGAGGGCAACCAGGTGGCCGTCGGCTTCGTCGTCGGGCTCGACTACAAGAACCCATGGCTCAGCCCCTTCGAAGAATTCCAGCGCTGGAAGACGCACCCGAACATCCGCTGGTACTTCGAAGGCGACAAGCCGGCCCGCCGGATCAGCTATGGCGCGCGCGCATTGACCGTGGGCGGGCTGTTGTCGCTGCCCAAGACCGTGTTTCCGGGCGGCGCGCTGATCGGCTGCGATGCCGGGTTCCTC
This sequence comes from Ramlibacter sp., assembly GCA_028292185.1. Taxonomy (GTDB): domain Bacteria; phylum Pseudomonadota; class Gammaproteobacteria; order Burkholderiales; family Burkholderiaceae_C; genus Ramlibacter. Next base: position 1,928 of record JAQGMT010000345.1, read on the forward strand.
AACTCCTCGCGCATCAAGGGCAGCCACGCTGCCATCAAGACCGGCATGCTTGCAGCCGAAGCGGCTTATGACGCCGTGGCCCACGGGCGCCAGCACGACGAACTGACGGCGTATCCCGAGGCCTTCGAGAAATCCTGGTTGCATGCGGAGCTGAACAAGTCGCGCAACTTCAAGCAGTGGTTCAAGAAGGGTTTGAAGGTCGCGACCTTGATGACGGGCATCGAGCAATTCGTGCTGGGTGGGCGCATGCCTTGGACCCTGCATCGCGAAAAGCCGGATCACCTTTACCTCAAGCGCGCCTCCGAATGCGAGCCCATCGCTTATCCCAAGCCTGACGGCAAGCTCACATTCGACAGGCTCTCGTCGGTGTTCATCTCCAATACCAACCATGCGGAGGACCAGCCGCCGCACCTCACGCTGAAGGACGCCTCGGTCCCGGTGCAGGTCAACCTGGCGCAATACGGCGGACCGGAGGCGCGCTACTGTCCGGCCGGCGTGTACGAGTTCGTGCGCAACGAAGACAACAGCGAGCGGCTGCAGATCAACGCCCAGAACTGCGTGCACTGCAAGACCTGCGACATCAAGGATCCGACACAGAACATCGTGTGGGTGGCGCCGGAAGGCGGCGGCGGTCCCAACTACACCAACATGTAAGGGCCTCAGCTGGGCAGCACCATGGGTGTGTACGATGCTCGCCAGCTTCCGGAGAGCCGCTTGCCCGAACCCGAAACCCTGCTCCAAACGCCGCTGCACGAGTTGCACGTGGAATTGGGCGCGCGCATGGTGGCTTTCGCCGGCTACTCGATGCCGGTGCAGTATCCCGAGGGGCTTATCGCCGAGCATCGCCACACGCGCGAATCGGCCGGACTCTTCGATGTGTCCCACATGGGCCAGCTGAGGTTGGCGGGCGCTGACGCCGCGGCTGCGTTCGAGTCGCTGATGCCGGTCGATGTGATCGGCCTCGCGGAAGGCAAACAGCGCTACGGATTGCTGCTGAACGATGACGGCGGCATCATCGACGACCTGATGTTCTGCAATCGCGGAGATGATCTTTTCGTCGTAGTCAACGGCTCCTGCAAGGTGGGCGACATCGCGCATCTGCGTGAGCGCATCGGCTCACGCTGCGACGTGATGCCGATGCCGGAACGGGCGCTGCTGGCCTTGCAAGGCCCCAAGGCAGTGGACGCGCTGGCCAGGTTGGTCCCCGCGGTGCAGGGATTGGTCTTCATGACCGGCAGCCGCTTGCGCTGGGACGAGGCGGACATCTTCATCACACGCAGCGGGTACACCGGGGAAGACGGTTTCGAGATTTCCGTACATGCGTCACACGCGCAGGCGCTGGCACGCGCATTGCTGGCCCAGCCCGAAGTCAAGCCAGCCGGACTGGGCGCGCGCAACTCGCTGCGGCTGGAAGCCGGACTTTGCCTTTATGGAAACGACATCGATGCGACCACCACGCCGGTCGAGGCCGCACTGTCTTGGGCGATCCAGAAGGTCAGGCGCAGCGCAGGCGCGCGCGCGGGCGGTTTTCCCGGGGCGGCGAAGGTGCTCGGCCAGCTGGACGGCAGTGTGCCGGTGCTGCGCAAGCGGGCTGGCCTGATCGCACTGGAACGCGTGCCCGTGCGCGAGCACAGCGAGCTGCGCGACGCGCAGGGTCAACGCATCGGCGAAGTGACCAGCGGCCTGCTGAGCCCTACCATAGACAAACCCGTGGCGATGGGCTATCTGCCGCCGGCGGTGGCGTCGCCGGGCGCCCGGGTCACTGCCATCGTTCGAGGCAAGCCGGTGCCGATGCAAGTCACTGCCCTGCCCTTCGTCGCCAACCGCTATCACCGCGTCTAATCGAAACCGACCGGCACCCACAGGAGAAAAAAGATGACCGTGAAATACACCCAGGAGCACGAGTGGATCCAGCTCGAGGACCACGAAGCCGCCGTTGTCGGCATCACGCCGCACGCCCAGGACGCGCTGGGCGATGTCGTGTTCGTGGACCTGCCGGAGGTGGGGCGGACTTACGCCCAAGGCGAAG
>JAQGMT010000349.1 GCA_028292185.1 Ramlibacter sp.
AGGCCAGGAGCCGCGCCTTCGCCACCGAGCAGATCGCCATCCAGATGGCCGACTTCAAGCGCCTGGGCGTGCTGGGGGATTGGGACCATCCCTATCGCACGATGGATTTCGTCAACGAGGCCGAGGAGCTGCGCGCGTTCAAGCGCGTGATCGAGCGCGGTTTCGTCTATCGCGGCCTGAAGCCGGTGTACTGGTGCTTCGACTGCGGCTCGGCGCTGGCCGAATTCGAGATCGAGTACGCCGACAAGAAATCGCAGACGCTGGACGTGGCTTTCAAGGCCGATGACGCCACCAAGGCACTGGCCGCGTTCGGATTGCCCGCGGACGATCGTGACGTGTATGCCGTCATCTGGACCACCACCGCGTGGACGATTCCCGCCAACCAGGCGCTGAACCTCAATCCGGAGATCGTGTACGCGCTGGTGGACACCCCGCGCGGACGCCTGATCCTGGCCGAAGTGCTGGTCGAGAAGGCGCTCGCCCGCTACAAGCTGGAGGGCAAGGTGCTTGCCACCACCCTGGGCACGAACCTCGCCGGGCTCGAGTTCCGCCATCCGCTGTACGACGTCGACACGGGCTTCCGCCGCCTGTCACCCGTGTACCTTGCCGACTACGCCACCGCGGAGGACGGCACCGGCATCGTGCACTCCTCGCCGGCCTACGGCGTGGAAGACTTCAACAGCTGCATCGCGCACGGCATGAAGTTCGACGACATCCTGAATCCGGTGCAGGGCAACGGCAGCTACGCGAGCGACTTCCCGCTGTTCGGCGGCGAGAACATCTGGAAAGCCGTGCCGCACATCATCAACACGCTGGACGAAGCGCAGCGGCTGATGACGACCGAAACCATCGTGCACAGCTACCCGCATTGCTGGCGCCACAAGACGCCGGTGATCTACCGCGTCGCGGCGCAGTGGTTCGTGCGCATGGACGAGGGTGTTGGCATTTTCACCACCGACAAGGCGCCGCGCACGCTGCGCCAGATGGCGCTGGATGCGATCGAGGAAACCAGCTTCTACCCCGAGAACGGCAAGGCGCGGCTGCGCGACATGATCGCTGGCCGGCCCGACTGGTGCATCAGCCGGCAGCGCAGCTGGGGCGTTCCCATCCCGTTCTTCCTGCACAACGAATCGGGCGAGCTGCATCCGCGCACGATGGAGATCCTGGACACCGCCGCGAACATGATCCAGGAAGGCGGCATCGAAGCCTGGAGCAAGGCCAGCCCCGAATCCATCATCGGTGCCGAAGACGCACAGCGCTACACCAAGAGCAGCGACATTCTCGAGGTGTGGTTCGACTCGGGCACCACGCACACCACCGTGCTGAAACATGCGCACGCGGGCGCCGGCCACGAGAGCGGCCCCGAAGCCGACCTGTACCTGGAAGGCCACGACCAGCATCGCGGCTGGTTCCACTCGTCGCTGCTCACGGCCTGCGCGATGTACGGCCGCGCGCCTTATCGCGGTTTGCTCACCCACGGCTTCACGGTGGACAGCCAGGGCCACAAGATGAGCAAGTCGCGGGGCAACGGCGTCGATCCGCAGGAAACCAGCAAGAAGCTGGGCGCGGAAATCATCCGCCTGTGGGTGGCCGCGTCCGACTATTCCGGCGACATCGCCGGCGACGACAAGATCCTGGCGCGCGTGGTCGATGCTTACCGGCGCATCCGCAACACGCTGCGCTTCCTGATGGCCAACACCAGCGACTTCGATCCCGCGAAGGACGCCGTGCCACTGGCGGAAATGCTGGAGATCGACCGCTATGCGATGTCGCGCGCGGCGCAGTTCCAGGCCGAGGTGCTGGCCCACTACGAGGTGTACGAGTTCCACCCCGTCGTCGCCAAGCTGCAGGTGTATTGCTCGGAAGACCTCGGCGCGTTCTACCTCGACATCCTGAAGGACCGGCTTTACACCACGGCCCCCAAGTCGCTGGCGCGCCGCAGCGCGCAGACGGCCCTGTGGAACATCACGCACGCCATGCTGCGCTGGATGGCGCCGTTCCTGAGCTTCACCGCCGAAGAAGCGTGGAAGATCTTCGGCGCCAGCGGCAGTTCGGCTTCCGAAGCCCCCGAGTCGATCTTCTTCGAGACCTACTGGGAGATCGGCGGGCCGGACCCCGCGCTGCTGGAGAAGTGGACGCGCATCCGCGTCGCGCGCGAGATGATCAACAAGGAAATCGAATCGCTGCGCGAGGCCGGCAAGGTCGGCTCGTCGTTGCAGGCCAATGTGGAACTCTCGGTGCCGATGGCGACGCACGGCGAACTCTGGTCGGCGCTGGCCAGCCTGCAGGAAGACCTGAAGTTCGTGCTGATCACCTCCGCCGCCACCTTGGTGGCGGGCGATGCCATGGCGGTGAAAGTCACGCCCTCCGAAGCCGTGAAGTGCGATCGCTGCTGGCATTGGCGCGATGACGTCGGCATCGACCCCGCGCACCCGACGATCTGCGGGCGCTGCACCAGCAACCTGTTCGGCGCCGGCGAAGAAAGGAAGTACGCCTGATGGCCCGCTCCAATACCGGCGGCTGGCTGCCGTGGCTCGGCGTCGCGCTGGTGGTGTTCATCGCCGATCAGTTCACCAAGGTGCTGATCATGGGCTACTACAAGCTCGGCGACGCCACCCGCTTCACCAGCTTCTTCAACGTCGTGCGTGCGCACAACACCGGCGCCGCGTTTTCGTTCCTGCACGACGCGTCGGGCTGGCAACGCTGGTTCTTCACCGCGGTGGGTGTGGCCGCGGCGGCCTTCATCATCTGGCTGCTGCGTTCGCACGCGGGGCAAAGGCTGTTCTCGTTCGCGCTGGCCTTGATCCTGGGCGGCGCCATCGGCAACGTCGTCGATCGGCTGATGCATGGCTACGTGGTCGACTTCATCCAGGTGCATTGGCGCGGCTGGTACTTTCCGGCCTTCAACGTGGCCGACAGCGCCATCACCGTGGGTGCCGCCTGCCTGATCCTGGACGAGTTGATGCGGGTCCGCGGCACACGCGCCGCGCGCTGAACTCTGTCGCGAGGCGCCCACGCACGGGCGCCGCGGATGCGCCTGGCGCGGCCATTCCGCGTATAGTGAAGTTCAAGCAATGAAGCACTTGTTGAACCTTCTGGCGGCCATCGCGCTGCTGGTCTGGGGAACCCACCTGGTTCGCACCGGCATCCTGAGGGTGTTCGGCGCCAATCTGCGCAACGTGCTGGCCCACAGCGTCGGCAACCGCGGGCGCGCGCTCATCTCGGGGCTCGGCGTCACGGCGCTGGTGCAGTCGAGCACCGCCACCGCCTTGATCATTTCCGCCTTCGTCGGCCAAGGCCTGGTCACCCTGCCCCTGGCTCTCGCCGTGATGCTGGGCGCCGACATGGGCACCAGCCTGATGGCGGTGGCGCTCTCGTTCGACCTGTCCTGGCTGTCGCCGCTGTTCATCTTCGTCGGCGTGGTGCTGTACCTGGCGCGCGAGTCGCATCCGCTGGGCCGCATCGGCCGCATCCTGGTCGGCCTCGGATTGATGCTGCTGGCGCTGCGGCTGGTGGCCGCGTCCACTGAAATCATGACGCACGCACCGGTGGTGAAGGCGCTGCTTGGTTCGATCTCGCACGACCTGCTGCTGGAGATCACGGTGGGCGCGCTGCTGGCGGTGCTGGCTTATTCCAGCCTCGCCATCGTGCTGCTCACCGCCACCATGGCCGCATCCGGCCTGGTGCCGATGGATTCCGCCATCGGGCTGGTGCTGGGCGCCAACCTGGGCAGCGGGCTGCTGGGCGTGCTGACCACGGCACGTTCGGCCGTCCAGGTACGGCAGGTGCCGCTCGGCAACCTCGTGTTCAAGGCGATGGGCGTGGTGATCGCCGCGCCACTGGTGTCCTCGTGGATTCGCTGGGTGCGGCCCTATGTGAGCGATGCCACCACGATGGTGGTGCTGTTCCACCTGTGTTTCAACATCGCGCTCGGCTTGCTGTTCATCGGCCTGACGCAGGTGGTGGCGCGCTGGGTGGCGCAGTGGCTGCCCAAGGCCGACGCCTCCCTGATGGCCGGGCGTCCTCACCACCTCGACCCCTCCGCGCTGGCGACACCGTCGCTCGCCATCTCCTGCGCCGCGCGCGAGGCCCTGCACCAGGCCGACGTGGTCGAGACCATGTTGCTGGGCATGCTGACGGTGATCAAGAACAACGACCTGCGCCTGGCGCACGAACTGCGCAAGCTGGACGACAGCGTCGACGAACTCTATTCGGCCATCAAGTACTACCTCACCAAGATCTCGCGGGAAGCGCTGGGCGAGGAGGAGAGCCGGCGCTGGACCGACATCATCAGCTTCACCATCAACAT
>JAQGMT010000377.1 GCA_028292185.1 Ramlibacter sp.
CGCTTCATATAACTTTGCATTCCGTTCAGTTATCGTTCAGCGGTGGCCGCGCATCATGGAATCACTTTCAAACAAGGAGCCTTCCATGAAACGCCTCTTCTCCGCCAAGTCCATCGCAGTGGCTGCCCTCGCGCTCGGCGCAGTGGGCGCCGCATCCGCAGCGCACGCGCGCAGCGACGTGTTCTTCTCCATCGGGGTCCCGGGCGCCTATGTGTCCAACGCCCCGGTGTATGTGCAGCCGCAGCCGTACTATGTCGCGCCTCCGGTGTACCAGTACGAACAGCCCGCCTATTACGGCAACGGCTACAGCAACGCCGGCGTCACTTACGTCTACGACCAAGGTCATCGCCGCAACTGGCGCAATGACCGTCGCCACGGCGCTTACGGCGACTACGACCACGACGGCGTGCCGAATCGCTTCGACCGCGCCCCGGCCAACCCTTACCGCCGGTAATTGACTCGCCTGCACGGCGCAGGCGGGGTCTTGCAAGCGCAGTCAGCAGTGCCGCACAGCGGCATCCCCAGCGGCCCACTATCGTGGGCCGCTTGTCTTTGCGGGACCGCCATGCGCATTCACCACCTCAACTGCCCTCGCATGGCGAGGGTGGGTAAGCGCCGTGCCGCTCAGTGCGGCGCGACGGTGCCGCGCCAGGCGCCGGTTTCCGCGCCGTGCGCCTCCACCAGTTCCTTGAAGCGCTTCAGGTTGCCCTTGGCCGTGAGCTTCACCGCGCCCACCGCATCGCCGATTTTCTCGCTGATGGTCTCGGGGTCGTAATCAATCTGCAGGTTCACCCGCGTGCGATTCACGCCGACGCGCTGGAACGTTACCGCGCCGGAGTTCTGCACCCCGCCGATGCTGCGCCACGCGATGCGGTGATCGGGGACCTGTTCGGTGATCTCCGAATCCCATTCCTTCGGCTTGCCGGCCACCAGGGCGCGCCAGTGCAGGTGCGTGTCGTCGATCTGTTTGACTTGCTGCACGCTGTCCATGAACTTCGGAAATTCCTCGAACTGCGTCCACTGGTTGTAAGCGGTGCTGAGCGGCACGTTCAGCTCGATCGTTTCCTGCACGGACGAGGTTCTCCCCAAACCGCGCGACTTCTTCAGCTGGCTGTACGCGAGGTAGCCTCCCACGGCCACCGCGGCCAGCGCGGCGAGGCTGCGGCCGCTGGCGGGCGGCCGCAGCACCAGCGACTTGCGCACGGAGACCGTCGGCCCCGGGCCGGGCGACGTGAACTCGACGTGAGGCAGCCGGGCCTTGGCCCGATTGGCCTGCTTCGACAGAAACAGCCCTCCGGCCGCGAGAGCGGCGAGGGGCGCGAATTTTCCTGGCATGACGATTCCTTTGGAGTGAAGGTTGGCGGCACGCGCGCGCACGCGCACGTGTTTGTCGTCATGGTGCGGCAAGCGCGCCAGGCTCGTGCAACAGGGCGCAAACACGGGGCTCAGCCTGTGGCGCTCGATTACATTCGTTTTGTGATTTCCGGCGGCAAGCGCTTGAGCAGGAAGCGAATGGCCAGCGGCACCAGCACCAGGTCGTCGACGAAGCCAATCACCGGAATGAAATCGGGGATCAGGTCGATCGGCGACAACACGTACAGCACGATCAATCCGGTGCCGAGCTTGAGCCAGCCGGGCGCCAGCGGATGGCGCAGGGCAAACCACAGTTGCCGCGCATCGCCGCGCAGCACCGTCCAAAGCAAAGTCAGGCGCTTGAACATGCCGCCACTTTAGCGCGCCAGCGCGATTCGCGCATCGGTGGGAAACACCGAACTGTCGAGCGCAACCGATTGAGCATCGTGCGGGCGCTGTACCAGCAGGCACGGTGTGGCACACGCCGCCGCCACCGCGAACACGGCCGACAGGACGAAGTAGAGGGTGTTGAGCTTGGCGGATTGCATGGGATTCCTTCGGCTTTCAGTGCCACCGACTTTACGGATTGGCGCTCCCATCGCATGTGCGGTTACGCACCTGATTTTTCAAGTTCGATATCGCTGGGCGAGCCAATGGCGTAGATCACCAGGTCCTCGGTGCGTCCGCGAACCGAAACGGTGTGCTGCGCCAGCTTCGATGCGTCCACGCCCGCGGCTTGCAGCACGCGCTGCGACACCACCAGCCGCACGCCGTAGCTCTTGCACAGTTCCTGAACCCGGGCGGCCGTGTTCACCGCGTCGCCGATCGCGGTGAACGTTCGGGTCTGGTGCCAGCCCACTTCGCCGACGGCCGCCAAGCCGGCGTGGATGCCGATGCCGAACTCCAGGCTTTGCCCGAAGTGCCGCCGCATCCGCTCCTTGGCTGTTTCCATGCCGGCTTCGATCGCCCGCGCCGCGGCCAGCGCCTGGCGCGATGCCGTCGCAATGTCCGTACCGATCCCGAAGATCGCCATCACACTGTCGCCGATGAACTGGTTGGGCACGCCGCCGGCGCCGCGCACGGCGTCGCCCACCAGTTCGAAGAAGTGGTCGAGCACGTAGGCCAGGTCGTGCGGCAAGTGCTGCTCGGACAGCGTGGTCCAGCGGCGCAGGTCGATGAAGAGGATGGCCACGTCGTGCTCGACCCCCGCATAGCCGGTGGACCGCCCCGACGGAGCCGGCCGCAGCAAGGGCGTCACGCCGAGGTCGCCGGTGGGCCGCAGCTGGCAGGCCAGCCGGATTTCCGGATCGGCGCCTATGCGCCGCAGCGTGGCCTGCTCGGCCTCCAGCGGTGGCGGCGCGTGGGCCAGCTCGCCGGTGATCCGCACGCGGCAGGTGGAACAGCGCCCGCGGCCGCCGCACAGCGACAGGTGCGGGATCCGGTGCGCGCGGCTGGCTTCCAGCACCGACCAGCCGCGCGGCACGCGTATCTTGCGTCCGGGATAGGCGAGGGTGATGGTGCGCGCGGTGAGCCGCTCACGCCAGGAACGCACGACCCTTGCGAGCAAGACCGCGCCCCCCGCTGCTGCGAAGAAGGTGGTGAGCCACCGGCTTGCGGTTTGCAGCCGGGTATTGACCACCAGGTCGAGGTAGGCGGGCGCCAATCCGCCGCCGGGCGGACGCGCGTCGATCTCCCGTGCCATCTCGACGTAGCCGAGCGCGGCCAGCACAGGCAGCATCACCGCGAAAGCGAAGAACAGGTAGAACCGTTCGCGATAGCGGATGCGGTGCCGCAGCACGAAGTGGATGCCCAGGCAGCCGTGCAGCCAGGCGATGCACATCAAGGTGAGTTGGCCGTAGCCTCTGTCGTGCGACCAGATGCGCCAGACGATGGACGCGTAATCGTCTTCGCGCCCGTACAGTTCATACGCGACCCGTGTTCCCACGAAATGGGTGGCCAGCAGGAAAGGGATGCACACGCCCAGGGCGATCCGCGCCAGTTCGAGCGGCGGGATGCGCAGGGTGCGGCGGTCATAGAGCGCGGCCAACGCGAGTAGGATGTGCACGCACAGCGCGCCGTAGAAAACAATCGTGAGCGGCAGGGTGCGCCACACCGCCACGAACCCCACGCGCACCGCGTCGGCGGCTGCGAGGGACACCAGCCCCACGGCGTGATTGGCCAGGTGGGTTGCCACATAGGTGAAGAGAACGACGCCGGAAGCCAGGCGCAGCCGGCGGCTGAAGAGGGAGCGAGGCTGCAGCGATGTCAAAGGATATTCAGCCATCCAGTCTGGGACTGAGAAAGATCGACCTGCTGGTCGGCCTGCCGGCGCAAGGTCTGGATGCGATCGGCCGGCAGTGTGCGTGGCGCCATTATGAGGCGGGGCAGCGGCTGGTCGCCCGCGAGGCCGACGACCGCGACCTGCACATGATCGTCGCGGGCAGCGTGCGCGTCACCACCTATTCATCGGCCGGGCGCGAGATCAGTTTCCGTGACCTGGCCGAAGGCACGTCTTACGGGGAGCTCTCGGCGCTGGACGGCCGGCCGCGCTCGGCCGACGTCGTCGCGCTGGCGCCGACACTGATCGCGTCCTTGCCCCCGGCTTCGTTCCTGGCCTTGCTGCGAGACGAGTGGAGCGTGAACGAGAAGGTGCTGCTGCGCCTGGCCGACCTGGTGCGGCGCCTCACCGACCGGGTGCTGGACCTGTCCACGCTCAGCGTGCAACGGCGCATCTACGACGAGCTGTTGCGGCTGGCGCGCGCAGCCGGCGTGGCGCGCAATCGCGCGCGCCTGGACCCCGCTCCCAAGCACGCTGAAATGGCGAGCCTGGTGAGCACCTATCGCGAGCAGGTCACGCGCGAGCTGTCGGCGCTGGTGAAGGCCGGGGTGCTGGCCAAGGACGGCGCCGCGCTGGTGGTGATCGACTACGAGCGGCTGCAGCGGCTGGCGGCGCAGGCCTCCACGCACTGACCTGCATTTTCCGGTGCGTAAACGCACATCCGGCGAGCGGGGCTCTCCCTAAAGTACGGGTTGTCGGCGAGGTGCTGCAAGGCACCAGCCACCGACAAGTTACCGGAGACCTTGCCCTTGAAGGCAGCCCCGGATTGTCAAACAACCGTCAACTGTCTGGAGTCATCATGAACCGCAACATCGCTTTCGCCTTCGTCCTTGCCACCGCCGCCATCGGCAGCGCCTTCGCCGGAGAAATCACGCCGGAGCCGGCGTCGTTCACTTCCAGCGCCAGCCGCGCGCAAGTGCAAGCCGAACTGGCGCAATACCGCCGCGCCGGCATCGACACCTCGTCCTATGAATACAACCCGCTGACGCAGTTCAAGAGCGCCACGACCCGTGCCCAAGTCACCGCCGAATACCTCGCCAACCGCGACCAGGTGGCTGCCGCCAGCGGTGAAGGCAGCGGCGCCGAAACGTTCGCACGCAACATCAACGTGAATCGCCAGGACGCCACCCGCCTGGCCGGCCTGCCGGTCAACGCGCAGTAATCGCTGCCGGGGACGGGAGGCCCCGCCCGGGGTCTCTCGCGCCTCGATTGGACAGTTAGGCGCTTACCTGTCACAGTCGGGCATCATCATCAGGAGGCCATATGACCAGAGCTGCAGCCGCATCGGCAAAAAGCGAACCTGAGATCAAGCTGCCTACCGCGCAGGACCACGAGATCGAGTACCTCATGCGCGCCAGCGGCCGCAGCCGGGTTCAGGTGCTCAATGCCATCAAGGTGCGCGGCCCCACGCGCGAAGCTGTACTGAGGGCCTTGGCCAAGTAGCCGGTCGCACGGCGAATACCCCGTCTAAGCCCGCATCCAGCGGGCCATCGCGTCGAGCAATTCCTCGCGCACCGCTGCATCGGTGCGGCCCGAGCGCACCAGCACGTTAAACGAGTGATCGGCGCCTTCGATGGCGTGCAGCGTGGCGCGGCGCCCCAGCTTCGCCGTCACCGCTGCAATGAGGTCGAAATCGGCCAAGGCATCCCGCGTTCCTTGCAGGAACAGCATCGGCACGTCCACTTGCGCCAGGTGATCGGCCCGGGCGATGGCAGGCTTGCCGGCCGGGTGCAGCGGAAAGCCGATGAAGACGAGACCCCGCACGTTCTCGAGCGGCTCGGCCGCTTGGGCCTGCGAGGTCATGCGTCCGCCGTAGGATTTGCCCCCCGCGAAGAGGGGCAGGCCCGCAAGCTCGTGCGCTGCGGTGCGAACCGCGGCGCGTACGGCAGCCTGGGCGACCGCCGCGGAGTCCGGCCTTTTCGAGCCCTGCTGCATATACGGAAACTGGAAGCGCAGGACCGCGATGGCGCGTTGCGCCAAACCGCTCGCGATCTGTTCCATGAAGCCATGCGCCATTCCGGCGCCGGCGCCGTGCGCGAACACATAGCAGGCCTGCGCGCCGGGCGGAGCGTCGAGCAGGCCGCTCACCATGCCGCCCGCAGGCAAGGAGATTTCGACCTGAGCCGCCTCGCCCTGGCGGCTCACCAGCCCTTGGCCCGGATGAATTCGATGAGGCGGCGGCCCACCACTTCGTCGCCGCTCCCGGTGAGGTGGATGCCGTCGAAACGCAAGTTCGACGAGGGCAAATCCTTGTCGATTTCCTGCGCTTGAGCCGGGTTGCCCCGATCCGACTGCGCCACCATGAAGCTCCTGATGTCCAGGAAGTTGTCGCCGTACGTGGCCGCAAGGTCGGCGTTGAGCTGCATCACCGTGTTGTAGCGGGGCGAGCCCCGGTCTTCCGATCCGTCGGCCTTGTTCAGCACCGACAGCACGATGAAGCGGTTGTTGCCGGGCGCGAGATGCGCCACGCTGGCGGCGATGTCGGCCTTGATCCGTCCGGGATCGGTGTCGTTGTTGTGGCCCATCCAGAAGATGGTGACCCAGTCGCGATGGCCCGTGTCGGCGGTGGCCCTGGCCGCGATCTCGGGCGAGGTCTGGCCGGAGATGCCGCCGTCGAACACCTGGCGCGGCGGCTCCCACAAATAGCCGAAGGCGCTCGCGATGCCGGGGATCATCGAGTCGCCCCACAGCGCGATGCCAGAGCTCCCGGCGAAAGCAGCCGGCGCGGGGGTGGTATTCGCCGGCGCGGGCGCGGCCAGCCCGGCCCCGGCCCCGGTCCCATCGCCGCCACCACCGCCACCGCCGCCGCACCCCGCGACGATCAGCGCTGCCACACCGGCAGCCGCGGATCTCCTGTTCATGATTGCTCCCATATCGATAGCTTTGCATT
>JAQGMT010000418.1 GCA_028292185.1 Ramlibacter sp.
GCCGGCATCAGCATCGGCATCGACACGGCGATACGCGCAGACCTGGACGTGATGGCGCGCACCTTTGCCACCAACAACGTCGGCTTGGCGGCGACCTTTCATCCCTTCATCGACGCGATGGTGCGGCGGCGTTCGGGAACACTGGTGGGGATCGCCAGCGTCGCGGGGATTCGCGGCATGCCGGGCCACGGCGCGTACTGCGCCAGCAAGGCAGCGGCGATCAGCTATTGCGAAAGCTTGCGCGGTGAAATGCGGCCCTTCGGGCTCAAGGTGGTGACGATCTGTCCCGGCTACATCGACACGCCCTTGACGCGGCGCAATCGTTATCCGATGCCGTTTCTCATGGGCAGCGAAGATTTTGCGCAGCGCGCTTTCCGCGCCATCGAGGCCGGCAGCAGCTATCGCGTGATCCCGTGGCAGATGGGCATCTTGGCGAAGCTGCTGCGCTTATTGCCGAATGCGCTGTTCGACCGGCTGCTGGCCGGGCGGCCGCGCAAAGCGCGGCAAGCTGGGCACTGAGTTCAGCAGCCGGCGCACGGAAAAAGCCCGGCGGTGTGACCGCAGGACTTGTGTTTATTCGGCGCAGAAGGCTGAAGGCTCAGTAGCCGCCGCCGCCCCCGCCGCTGCCGCCGCCACTGCCGCCGCGTCCGCCACCGCGAGGCCCGGAGCCATACGGGCTGCGAAAGCCGCCGTCGCCCCCACCCCCGCCGCCGCCGCGGCCGCCGTAGCCACCACCGCCGCCCTCGCGCCGGCCACCACCACCACTGCCGCCGCCGCCGTACCCACCGCCACCGCTGCCCCCGCCACCGTAGCCGCCTCCGCCGCTACCCCCACCGCCATAGCCGCCGCCACTGCCGCCGCCTCCGCCGTAACCACCGCTGCGCGGCGGACGCGACTCCATGGGGCGAGCTTCATTGACGACGACACTGCGGCCACCCAGCGACTGGCCGTTCATGCCTTCGATGGCGGCCTGCGCCTCGGGGTCGCTGGCCATCTCGACGAAGGCGAAGCCCTTCGAGCGGCCGGTCTCCCGGTCCATCATCACCTTGGCGCTGGTGACGGCGCCGTATTGGCCGAAGGCCTGTTCAAGATCGCTGTCGCGCACGGAGTAAGGCAGGTTACCCACGTAAAGTTTATTGCCCATCGATTGGGACTCCTAAAAAGACGAATGACTTGAGCGATGGAGTCCCGAAAACGCATTCAACTGGCAACCTGAGCGACGCGAAAACTGGCTTGTTCACCGCAACCCTTTGCGCGCAATTGCGTGCCGCGCTTTTCCATTATGAACAGATATCGGCGGGCCGTGCAGGGCGGTCCAGGGGCGCGGGCTCGCGAAAACCCTCAGCTGAACAGGCATGAAAAAAGGGCCCGTAGGCCCTTTTGTTGCATCGCAGATGCGTGTGGATCAGTAACCGCCGCGGCTTCCACCGCCGCCGCCGCCGTCACGCCGGCCACCACCGCCGCCGCCGCCATATCCACCGCCGCCGCCGCCACCACCGTAGCCGCCGCCACCGCCGCCGCTACCACCACCGCCGAAGCCGCCGGTGCGCGGGGGACGCGATTCCATCGGACGCGCTTCGTTGACCACCAGGCCGCGACCGCCGATTTGCTGGCCGTTCATGCCTTCGATGGCAGCTTTGGCTTCCGCCTCGTTGCTCATTTCGACAAAGCCGAAACCTTTGGAGCGACCGGTGTCGCGTTCCATCATGACTTTGGCGCTGGAGACGGTGCCGTACTGCGCAAACGCCTGCTCCATGTCACTGTCGCGGTAAGAATAGGGCAGGTTGCCCACGTAAAGTTTGTTGCCCATTAAAAGGACTCCTCGAGAAATAAACGCACTAGCGATGGAGTCCGAAAAACGCAAGCTACAAACCACGCGAAACCGTACCAATCACCGCAAACCAATGTGCCACGCCAACGCGTGACACCCTATTATTATCACGCATCTGGCGGATTTGTGCTGCCTTTCGGCGGTTCTGACGCATTTTTCCACCGCTGCCGTGCACAAGCCCATGCTCAACCATGCGTCGGCTTACCAGTTGGCCTCGCGCTCCGGGGTCGAGCCGATGCGGTGGATCGAGACGTCCGCGCCCTCGTATTCTTCTTCTGGCGTGAGCCGCAGCGTGCTGACCTTCTTGAGGATGCCGTAGACGACGAACCCCGCCAGCAGCGCCCAGCCGACGCCCATCGCCGTGCCGATCACCTGGGCGCCCAAGCTCACGCCGCCCAGCCCGCCGAACGCCTTCGCCCCAAAGATGCCCGCGGCGATGCCGCCCCAGGCGCCGCACAGCCCGTGCAAGGGCCACACGCCCAGTACGTCGTCGATCTTCCATTTGTTCTGGGTCAGCGTGAACATCACGACGAACATGCCGCCGGCGATCGCGCCGATCGCCAGCGCGCCCAGCGGGTGCACGAGGTCCGAGCCGGCGCAGATGGCCACCAGCCCCGCCAGCGGGCCGTTGTGCACGAAGCCCGGGTCGTTGCGTCCCACCGCCAGCGCGGCCAGGGTGCCGCCGACCATCGCCATGAGAGAGTTCACGGCCACCAGGCCCGAGATCTTGTCGATGGTCTGGGCGCTCATCACGTTGAAGCCGAACCAGCCCACTGTGAGAATCCACGCGCCCAGCGCCAGGAACGGAATGTTCGACGGCGGATGCGCCGAGACCGCGCCGTCCTTGCGATAGCGATTGCTGCGCGCGCCCAAAAGAATCACCGCCGGCAGGGCCAGCCAGCCGCCCATCGCGTGGACCACCACCGATCCCGCGAAGTCGTGGAACTCCTGCCCGGTGAGCGACTTGATCCAGCCCTGGACGCCGTAGGCCTGGTTCCAGGCGATGCCTTCGAAGAATGGATAGACGAAGCCGACCAGCGCCGCCGTCGCGAACAATTGCGGGCCGAAGCGCGCGCGCTCCGCGATGCCGCCCGAGATGATTGCGGGGATCGCCGCGGCGAATGTGAGCAGGAAGAAGAACTTGACCAGGTCGTAGCCGTTGCGCGCGGCCAGCTGCTCGGCGCCGACGAAGAAGCTGGTGCCATAGGCCACGGTGTAACCCACCACGAAGTACATCACCGTGGAAACCGAGAAGTCGGTGAGGATCTTGACCAGCGCGTTGACCTGGTTCTTCTTGCGCACGGTGCCCAGCTCGAGGAAGGCGAATCCGGCGTGCATGGCCAGCACCATGATGCCGCCCAGCAGGATGAACAAAACGTCCGAGCCCTGTTTCAGTGCTTCCATAAGCTCCTCTTTCGATGAAATGCTTGTTGTTGGTGCGAAAGCCCGCTGCTTTCGAGCGAAGCACCAGAAGGAAGCAAAAACTGCGCCAGAAGAGTGCGGCCTGGGGTGCGCGGCCTCCAATGGCATGGGTTGATATACTTCAGCCACAGCGCCGATTTGCTCCAGCTTGCGGGCGCTCAATAAATTCAGCTAAAGAACGATTGCCCGCAGACCCGGCCTCGCCTCTTTAGCGACGCCGGGATTTTTTTTGCCGCCATGAGCCTCGTTGCCGTTTCCCAGTCGATGGAGTTCAGCGAACCGCTTGCCTTGCAAAGCGGAGCGTCAATTCGCGCCTATCGCCTGGCTTACGAAACCTACGGCGCGCTCAACGCCGACCGCAGCAATGCCGTGCTGGTGTGCCATGCGCTGAACGCCTCGCATCACGTGGCGGGCGTGTATGCCGGGCAGGAAAATTCCGAAGGCTGGTGGGACACCATGATCGGCCCGGGCAAGCCGGTGGACACCGACCGCTTCTTCGTCATTGGCGTGAACAACCTCGGGTCGTGCTTCGGCTCGACCGGTCCGATGCACGTCAACCCCGACACCGGCAAGATTTACGGCGCGGATTTTCCGGTGATGACGGTGGAAGATTGGGTGAACGCGCAGGCCCGCCTGCTCGATCGGCTGGGCATCGCCACGCTCGCCGCGGTGATGGGCGGCAGCCTGGGCGGGATGCAGGCGCTGTCGTGGACCTTGCAGTACCCGCAGCGGGTGCGTCATGCCGTGGCGGTGGCGAGTGCGCCCAATCTCACCGCGGAGAACATCGCGTTCAACGAGGTTGCGCGGCGCGCGATCGTGACCGACCCCGATTTCCACGGCGGCCATTTCTACGAACATGGCGTGATCCCCAAGCGCGGGCTGCGCATCGCGCGAATGATCGGGCACATCACCTACCTGTCCGATGACGTGATGAACGAGAAGTTCGGCCGCCAGTTAAAGCACGGCATAGCCATCCGCTACACGACGCAAGAGGTTGAATTCCAGATCGAAAGTTATCTGCGCTACCAGGGCGACAAGTTCAGCGAGTACTTCGACGCCAACACCTACTTGCTGATCACGCGCGCGCTGGACTACTTCGATCCGGCGCTGCGGCACAACGGCAGCCTGGCCAAGGCGATGGCCGTGGCGCAAGCGAAGTTCCTGCTGGTGAGTTTCACCACCGACTGGCGCTTCTCGCCCAAGCGCAGCCGCGAACTGGTGAAGGCGCTTCTGGACAACCGGCGCGACGTCACCTACGCCGAGATCGATGCGCCGCACGGCCATGACGCGTTCCTGCTCGAAGACGCGCGCTACATGGCGGTGGTGCGTTCGTATTTCGATCGCATCGCCAATGAGACTCCCTCGCGCTCCGCGGGAATCGAATCCAAAACTCCCTCCCCCATCGGGGGAGGGCAGGGGTGGGGGCAAGCATGACCGATCGCCTGACCATGCAATCGATCGCGGCCCTCGTCCCGCCGCGCTCGCGCGTCCTCGACCTGGGCTGCGGCGACGGCGCGATGCTCGACTACCTGCAGCGCGAGCGCGCTTGCAGCGGCTACGGCATCGAGATCGCCGACGCCAACCTGCTGGGCTGCGTCAAGCGCGGCGTCAACGTCATCCAGTTGAACCTGGACGAGGGCTTGTCGATGTTCGACGATGCCTCGTTCGACGTGGTGCTGCAGATCGACACCTTGCAGCACCTGCGCAACACCGAAACCTTGCTGGTGGAAACGGCGCGGGTCGGGCGGATCGGCATCGTCGCCTTTCCGAACTTCGCCCACTGGCCCAACCGGCTATCGATTGCGCGCGGCCGCATGCCGGTGACCAAACGCCTGCCTTACCAGTGGTACGACA
>JAQGMT010000238.1 GCA_028292185.1 Ramlibacter sp.
GGTCACCATCTCGGCCGCGGCGCTGGATGAATCCATGAACCACAGGCCCGGGTGCGTGGGCATCTCGGCCTTGTCGATCACACCGTCCACGGTGCAGGTCTTGCCGATCTTCTGGATGTTGCCCAGCGCCTTTTCCTCGATGGTGGTGAGGCCGCCGGCGATGTTGCCCTTGGTCGGCTGCGAGTCCGACAGATCGCTGGTCTTGTGGCGCTCGATCACTTCCTGGTAGCGATTGAACATGAACATGAACTTCTCGCGCACCGCGTCGTTGGCGCAGCGCGCGGCGACGATGTGCTCGCCGCCGGTGATCTCGGTGGTCTCGCCGAAGCACAGGTAGTTGCCCAGCGGATGCAGCTTGTCGAAGGCGTTGCCCACGGTGGGATTGGAGCCGCAACCCGAAGTGGTGTCGGACTCGCCGCACTTCGTGGAGACCCACAGCTCGGAGATGCCGCAGCGTTCGCGCTGCTTCTCGCTGGCCCACTGCACGTATTCGCGCGCGGCCTTGCTCGCGCGCATGATGGTGTCGTGGTCGCCGTGGCCTTCGATGCCGAAGCCGCACACCGGCTTGCCGGTGGTGGCGATGCCGTCCACCACCTTCTGGGTCCAGCCGTCCTCGATGCCGATCACCACCACGGCGGCGACGTTCGGGTTGCAGCCGGTGCCGATCAAGGTGCGGAAATGCAATTCGAGGTCGGCGCCGAATTGCAGGCGGCCGTACGGGTGCGGTATCGCCATCGCCCCCTTGATGTTGTGCGCAACCGCTTCGGCGGCGGCATTGGACAAATCGTCCAGCGGCAGGATGATGACGTGGTTGCGCACGCCGACGCGGCCGTTCTCGCGCCGGTAGCCGAGGAATGTGGTGTCGCTGTTGATGATGGACATATTGCTTACCAGCGTTTGGTCTTGATGTTGTGGACGTGTGCGTGCTGGCCGGCCTTGATGGGTGCAACCACCTTGCCCATGTCGATGCCGTACTTCACCACGGTCTCACCGACGGCCATGTCCTTCAACGCGATCTTGTGCCCGATGGGAATGTCCTGGCGCGCGGCCAGGTTCACCATCCGGTCTTCATCCATCACCCAACCGGTGAGTTCGGCGCCGGCCGCGACGCCTTCAACGACCACCACGGCGACGGTGTCGCGCGGGTCGTGCAGTACGAAATGAATCAATCTTGTCTCCGCGAGTTCAAGCGCCGAGTTTAACGGGCCGTGTGGCGCGCCCGCTCAGGGCTTGCCGGGGGTGGCAGCCATCCCCTGGGCTTCGACGCTGGTCGGCGATGCCGCGTCACGCTGCGCGCTGCCACCCTTGGCTTGCGACTTGGCGTCAGCGCCGGCGCCGGAAACCATCGCGCCCTGCTGCTGCCCGCGCTCGGAGTTGGCTTGTGCATTGCGCGGCCCCGCGGCGGCGCTCCCGCCTCCGTTCGCAGCCGCCTGCCGCAGGATTCCACCGCAATTGGCGTCTTGCCCAGGGCCAGTCTCTATGGTCGCCGCCAAGGCGAGCAGCGGATTGATGACGCCCAGCGCAAGCGCGGCGGCGGCACGCCCCGCCAGGGCTCCCTTGTCCGGCCCCGCGTTCGGCGCGCCCAGCGTGCCCGTCACCTTCAGCGGCGAGCGCAGCGTGAGGAAGCTCTTGTCCTTGGGATACGGCCGGAAATACAGGTCGATGGCTTCGCTCGCCAGATTGATCGTGCCGTCGCCGTACACCACGGTGTCGGTGGTGTCGAGCACGAGGGCGCGGCTGGTCATCAGCCCCTGCTTCACGTCGAACGCGGTGGCGGCGCAGCGCACCGGGACGTTCACGTCGCCTCGCAGCAGGAACTTGATGATTTCCGCGCCGTCCAGGCCTCCGATCTCGAGCAGCAGGTTGCTGATCTGCCCTTTGCCCATCAGCATCGAGACATTGCCGGACGCGCCGCCGAGCATCTGGGCAGCCGAATTGCCGCGGCCGCTGAGGTCGATGTCTGCCGAGAGCTTGCCGAAGCTCGTCTTGGTCAGCTCGACGTCGTGGAACAACTTGTTCAGCTCCAGCGACTTGCCATTCAGATGTACATCCGCCACGGCAGGATCGCTGTGGCTGTCGATATGCAGACGACCGGTGACGGTGCCCCCGGCGACGCCCAGGTTCATCTGGTCCAGCTGCAAGACGCCGTTCTCCAGCCGAACCTGCATCGCCGCGCGATCGATCGGCATTTTTCCGGCGTTCTTGATGTGCGCCGCGCTGAACGCGACTTCGGCGTTCATGGCTTTGAGCCGCTGCAGGTCGAGCGGCGTGTGCGGCAATACCTTGTGGTTAGGGTCCTTGGGCACCTTCGCCTTTTTCTTCCCCTCTGCTTGCGGCTGCGCCACCGCGACGTGCTGCGCAGCGGCCGTGCTGCGGGGCTGCTCGGGCAAGCCGACCACCGGGGCCAGGTCATCGAAATCCAGGTCGTTGGAGTTGAGTTTTCCAGCCAGATGCGGCACCTGGCGCGCGCGGTCGAAGGACAGGTCACCGCCCACATCGGAGTTGCCCAGCTTGCCCTTCATGTTGCGCATCTGCCAGACCTGCCCATGGTTCGAAAGCTGGCCGTGCACCGCGTACTGCGGCGTGGCCGGCAGCACCACACCGACCAACTTGTACAGGTCCGCCAGGTTCTTGCCCTGCAGGTCGAACACCGCGTCCGCGCCATCGAGCGTCGCCAGGCTGGCGACCTCGCCTCGCGCGCGCAAGCGCGTGGCGCCCGCCGTCGCCTCGATCTCGAGCGGAAAGGGACTCTGCAAGGGGCCGCTGAGGTACAGCACGTTGCCGGTGCGTCCCTTGGCCGTGAAGGGCTCCTTCTGCCACGTCCCTTTGGCATTGAAACTCAGGGGCATCTGCGCGCCCGCTGTTGCGGAAGTGGCGGCGGCAGCCGGGGCGCTCGCGCCCGAGGCGGCGGCGGCAGCGCCGCGCGCCGGCGGCAATGTGAGCGGACCGTCGATCGCAAAGTCGGTGTGGATGTCGGCGCCATGAGCGGCGACGATGAAGTGCACGCTGCCCTGGTCCACCACCAGCGCGCCGATGTCCGGAATGTTCGCGGGATCTCCGGAGTCGCGGCCCAGAGCCCAGCTGCGGCGGCCGTCGGCGTCCATCTGGAGGCCCAACTGCGGCCGGCGCAGTACCACCTTCGGCAGCACGATGTGGCGCCTGAACAGCGGCAGCAATTCGATATCGACCTCAGCGCCTTCGGCCTTGACCAGCTGCGGGTCACTGGCCCAATCCGGATTCGCGAACTCGATGCCGTCGGCCAGGATGCGCGTGACGCGCCCCACCTTGACGTCGAGCTTGCGGGTGATTTCGAAATGCCGCCCGGTGCGTTCGCTGACGTAGCGGTTCAGCGGCCCGCGCAGCGTGTCCCAGGGGAAAAACACGACGAGAAGCACAAGCAGTACCAAAAGCACCGCGAGTCCCGCGAGCACTTTCACCCACAGCGGGTGCCTGCGGGCGCCGCCCGTCATTGCCGCTTCAGTCATGCCGTCCGATCAACGGGTGCGCTGCCCGTATGCGATGTCCACCCAGGGGCGCGCGAAATCCACCACCCGGTTCAGCGCGTGCCGGGTCGCGGGCTGCGGCGACGCGCTCGCCTGCACGCGCGAAGCGCCTGGTTCGCCCAACGCAACCAGCCCCGCCGCCATGAGTGTGCCAAAGAAGATCATTGCCGATTGGACCAGTAATTTCACGCCGACGCCCTGCCAAGCTGGTGTATCGCGCAAGTGTGGCCGGTGAGCAATTGTTGCAGGGTCAGTGCCGCGCGGGAGCTTTTGTCGGCCAATGACTACATTTCGGCGGTAGGAAACTTCCTACGGCGCGCGCCCTGCGCTGCTGGCAGAATCGAAGAGCCGCGCGCAGACAGCGGTCCGAGGTTGCAGCTCGACATAACAGGGCCGGACATGACTTACCGCCAAGCCTTGGTAAACCCACAGTGGAATTGAAAACCTACATCGTCGAAGACAACGCCACCATCCGCGAGAACCTCATCGGAACGCTCGAAGAACTCGCATCCATCAAACCGCTGGGCTGGGCCGAAACGGAGAACGAGGCGAAGGGCTGGCTGGCACAGCATGGCGGGCAGTGGGACTTGGCCATCGTCGACCTGTTCCTGAAGCAAGGCAGCGGCCTGGGTGTGCTGGAGGCCTGCCGTGGGCGGCCGCTCGGGCAGCGCGTGGTGGTGCTCAGCAACTATGCGACGGCCGACATGCGCAAGCGCTGCACCCAGCTGGGCGCCGATGCGGTGTTCGACAAATCCAACGAGATCGATGCGCTGGTGGAGTACTGCATTGCGCAAGGCGAGCAACCCCAGCCCGGGGCATGAACGGCGGCGTCTTGTCAGACTCCGGGCAATGGCCGCAACGCGCGGCGTCAGTCGATCAGCTTGTTTTTCAGCGCGTAGTAGGTGAGGTCGCTGTTGGAGGCGAGGCTCATCTTTTCCATCAGGCGGGTGCGGTAGGTGCTGACGGTCTTCACGCTCAGCGACAACGCCTTGGCGATGTCCCCGGCGGTTTCGCCCTTGGCCAGCTTCAGGAACACCTGGAACTCGCGCTCGGAGAGCTGTTCGTGCGGCGCCCCGCCTTCCTTGCGATTGAGCTGCTGGGCGAGCAGTTCCGCGACGGCCGGGGAAATGTAGCGGCGGCCCAGCGCGATGGTGCGGATGGCGTTGACGATCTCCATCGGCTCGCATTCCTTGTTCAGGTAGCCGCTGGCGCCCTGCCGGATGAGATTCATCGCGTAGTGCTCTTCGGGATAGCCCGAGAGGATCAGGATGCCGACATCGGGCGCTTTCGCCCGGATCATGCCGAGCGCATCGATGCCGCTCTGGCCGGGCATCGACAGGTCCATCACCAGCACATCGAGCTCCGTGGTGCGAACCAGGTCGATGGCTTCGCGGCCGCTGGCGGCTTCGCCGACCACCCGCAGGTCCACCTGCTCGGAGAAAAACTGCTTGAGCCCCGAACGCACAATTGCGTGGTCATCCACAATGCCGACTTTGATCATGTCCGTTCGCCTTCAGATAGGGGCCCATTGTGCCCAATTTGCGAAGCTGCCCCGCTCCAACCCCGATTATCTGGATTTTATGCATAACAAGGATTGCGTCGAGTGAGATTCCTGCGCTCGATCCCGATGCCGAAGATGGCCATCAGCCTGGCGCTCGCCTTGCTGGCTGCCTGCATCCTGATCGGAATCAACGAAACCGGCTTCAACCGGTCGTCCAAGGACCTGAACGACATCGCGCAGGCCTCGCGCATCCGCGGCTCCATGAACCGCCTTTTGCAGCAGGTGCTGGACGCGGAGACCGGCTCGCGCGGCTACCTGCTGACGGGAGACCCGCGCTACCTGGAACCTTACAACGCGGCGGTCGCCGACATCGGGCAACAGCTGGACGCGCTGCGCGCGGCGTACACCTCCAATGCCGATGAATTCAGCACCCTCACGCAGCTCACGCGCAATGTGCATCGCAAACTGGCCGAGGTGGAGTTGTCGGTGCGCATGCGCAAGGAAGGCAAGGAGGACGCGTGGAAATTTGTGCTGATGACGGACGTCGGCAAGGAACACATGGACGCGATCCGCGAGGAGGCCACCAAGCTGATCACGGCCGCCACCAACAGGATGGAGGTGAGCCAGGTGCAGGTGCAGCGCTCGCTGATGCTCTCGCGCATGGGCATTGCCGCCGTGACCATGGCGGGCCTGCTGGCGTTCTATCTTTACCTGCGCCAGACCACGGCGCTGAAACTCGCCGGCGAAGACCAGCAAAAGGTCTTGCAGCAGGAGCGCGACCTGCTTGAGCGCCAGGTGCGCGAACGCACGGCCACGCTGGCCGAACTGGCGACGCACTTGCAGCAGGTGCGCGAAGAAGAGCGCGGCCATCTCGCCCGCGAGTTGCATGACGAATTGGGCGCGCTGTTGACGGCGGCCAAGCTGGACGTGGCTCGCCTGAAGTCGCGCCTGGGCGCGCAGGCCACCCCGGAAATCACGCAGCGGCTGCAGCACCTGACCGATGCCTTGAACAGCGGCATCGCGCTGAAGCGGCGGATCATCGAGGACCTGCGGCCCTCCTCCCTGTCCAACCTGGGCCTGACGGCGTCGCTGGAAATCCTGGCGCGCGAATTTTCAGAGCGCTCGGGCATCGAGATCGCCACCGGGCTGGAAGCGGTGGAACTGGACGAATCGCGCCAGCTCACGGTGTACCGCCTGGTGCAGGAGTCGCTCACCAACGTCGGCAAATACGCGCAAGCCAAGCAGGTGGAAATCAGCGTGCGCAATTACGAAAACCATGTGGAAGTCGATATTCGCGACGACGGCAAGGGCTTCAACGTCGCGGCGATCCGCCCTTCGACACACGGGCTGGCCGGCATGCGGCATCGCGTCGAAGCGGCCGGGGGCCGGCTGATGGTCGCTTCGGCCGAGGGCCAGGGCACCCGGATTTCCGCAGTGCTGCCCAAGGCGAATGCGGCGGGCTGAACCCGCCACGTTTTCCGAAAACTCCCCTTCGGCCGTCGGCCCGGTCCTACACAGACCCATCTCCCCTGCCGACAAACAGTCACGCCTGCCGCTGATCATTAGCGCAGCCGTGGCCGCCTACTCTTGTCGCAGGCCTCTTGCGCACATGCGCACGACCGAAAACCAGGGCGTATGCCCCAAGGAGTTCCTCATGCTGCACTACGCCATCGTTTTCCTGGTGATCGCCCTGATCGCCGCCTTGTTCGGTTTCGGCGGCATCGCCGCGGGGGCCGTCTCGATCGCCAAGATCCTGTTCGTCATCTTCGTGATCATGGCCATCGTCGCATTCGTCATGAGCATCGGGCGCAAGCGCTAGGCGCCGGACCATTTCCCAAAAAGGCCCCAGGGCCTTTTCCACCACCACGAGAGGACGTTCCAAATGACCATCAGCAAATCGCTCCGTTCCGGGGCCTCCACCTATGCGGATGACGCGCGCGGCATCACGAGCCAGGCGCTCGAGAGCACGCGCGAGTTCGCCAACCAGGCCTTCGAGACCGCCGGCGAAAAAATGCGCGACCTGCGCTACGGCGTGAAAGACCTTGCCAACAAGGGCGCCAGCAGCGTCGGCGGGTACGCCCAGGCCACCACCCGCTATGTCGCCGATCAGCCGCTGAAGTCGGCGCTGATCGCCGCCGCCGTGGGCGCGGCCGTCGCGGCGCTGGTGCTGGCAATGCGCCGCAACAGCAGCCAGCAGCGTTACTACTAACGTCCCGCCAAGGCGCTTGAGGGAGGCTCGCATGGTTCATCCTATTTTCTCGGTGCTGATCACCCGTCCTGAACTGGTGATCGACCATGTGGCCGGGTACGCCGCGCTGGTGCAGGAAGAAGCCTCGAGCGTGGGGCTCCAGGTGGCCAGGCGCGTGGTCGCCTGGGGCGTCGCCGTGATCGGCTTGCTGGTGTTCCTGATCCTGGCGGGCGTCGCCGTGATGCTGGGCGCCGTGCAAGGCGAATTCCACTGGGCCCTGGTCATCGTGCCAGGGGTCGCGCTGGCGGTCTCCGTGGGCGCATGGAGCATCGCGCGCCAGAGCCTGCCCAGCAAGGCCTTCACCGAATTGAGGGCGCAGCTCGATGCAGACGCCCAGGCCCTGCGTGCGGTCGGGGCAAAAGCATGAGCGACGCGGCCGACAAGCTGGCGAGAACGCGCTTGGCCATCGTCGAACATATTCATCGTCGCGAGCGGCATCCGGAGCGCCGCGAGAACCTGGACTCCGAAGACGAGGCACAACACGAGGGCGCGGGCCGGTCGTGGGCCCGCTCCGGCCCGGCGAGTTGGTTCACAGGCCTGAAGCGCGCCGCCGGCGGCTGGTGGCAGCAACATCCGGCGCGGTTCGCCTTGGAATTGGCGACCCCCGCCTTGTCCGATTACGCGGGCAGGAAGCCGGTGCAGTTTCTGGCGATCGCAGCGGCGGTCGGTGCGGTGGCCGTGGTCGCCCGCCCCTGGCGCCTGATCTCCGCCACCGGGCTGTTGATGGCCGTCCTGAAGTCATCGCAACTGTCGGGGCTGGTCATGTCCGCGATGTCGGCTTCAGACGAACCCGGCGAGCCCCGCAGATGAACCGCACTCAAGCCGGAGGCGTGGTGCCGTCGTCCGGGGAGCCTTGAAGCTTCGGCACCGAAACCAATCAATCAACTCTAGGAGAAAGTCATGAACTACACCAAAGCACTTGCAATCGCCGTACTGGCGGGCGCCACCATCCTCGGATCCGGCTGCTCGGTGATGCGCGGCCAGGAAACCGTCGGTTCCTATGTCGACGACACATCCATCACCACCGCGGTGAAGGCGAAGTTTGTCGAAGACAAGACCGTCGACGCGGGCGCGATCAAGGTCGAAACGCTGAACGGCACGGTGGCCCTTTCGGGCTTCGCGAAGTCGGGCGCCGAAAAAGCGCAGGCCGAGCGCATCGCACGCAGCACCAAGGGCGTGCGCGAAGTTCGCAACAACCTGACCGTGCGTCCCTGATTTGCGCGGCGCCAGCCGGGTGTCGTGACACCGGCCGGCATGGAAGGCAGGCAAGCGGCCAGGCCGCACCTGCCTTTTCTCATTGGAGAACGCCAATGAAAACCTTTCGCTGCGATCACTGCGGCCATCCCCTGTTTTTCGAAAATGTGCAGTGCCTGCATTGCGGCAGCGCCCTGGCCTTCCTGCCGGACCGCCTCGCCTTGTGCGCCGTCGAGCCCGTGCCTGACCCGCCAGCGCCCGGCCTGTGGCAACGCAAGAAGCCCTACTTCCGGGCCAATGCCCATCATCACTACCGCTTGTGCCAGAACCACACGCGCTACCAGGCCTGCAATTTCGCGGTGCCCGCGCACGATCCGAATCCGCTGTGCGTGTCGTGCCGCCAGACCCGCGTGCTGCCCGACCTGTCGATGCCGGACAACCAGACACGCTGGTATCGCGTCGAGGTGGCGAAGCGGCGGCTGTTTTACACGCTCGCCAAACTCGGCCTCGCGTCGGTCGATCCCCCGGCGGGCGAGCGCGACGGGCCGGTATTCCAATTTCTTGCCGAACTCCCGGGCCAGCAGGTGCTCACCGGCCATTGCGCGGGCGTGATCACCCTGAATATCTCCGAGGCCGACGACGCCGAGCGGGTACGCCGCCGCGTCGCACTGCACGAACCCTATCGCACACTGCTCGGACACCTGCGGCACGAATCGGGCCATTACTACTGGGACTCGCTGATCACCGACGCCGGCCGGCTCGAGGCCTTCAGGGAAAAATTCGGCGACGAGCGGATGAACTACTCCCAGGCGCTGAACTCGTACTACGCCGCCGGCGGCGCGCCCGCTGGGTGGCAGCAAGATCACGTCAGCGCGTACGCCACGGCGCACCCGTGGGAAGATTGGGCGGAGACCTGGGCGCACTACCTTCACATGGTGGACCTGCTGGAGACCGCCTCGTCGTACAACACGCGTCTGGTGGTGCCAGGCGACGATGCCCAAGCAGTGGAGGAAGTCACCAGCCCGTTCGAGCGGCAGGCTCCCGACTTCGATCAGCTGGTCGAACAGTGGGTGCCCCTCACGCTGTTGCTCAACAGCCTGAACCGCAGCCTCGGCCAAGAGGACGCCTACCCGTTCGCGCTGGCCGCACAGGCCTTGCACAAGCTGCGCTTCGTGCACGAAGTGATCTATGCGCGGGCGCCGGCGACCGCGCCGCAGGAGAACACGGTAGCGCCTTCAGCGTCATGCCAAACCGCTGGGGGCGCATCGGCGGCGGTCAACCCGGCGTGACGTCGCGCAGGATGCGATCGAGCCGAGCGGCCAGCTGCTCGGTGGTGAGCTGCTCGCGGAAACGCTCGACCATCAGCGGCAGGCTCATGGGACTGGGATGGCGCAGCTGCACGAATTGCAGCTGCTTGGCCTGCATGCGCCTGAGGGTCGCCCGCAAGCGGGAGATTTCCAGCTCCTGACTCAGCACTTCCCTTTGCGCCTGCGTCAGCAGCAGATTGCCCCGGTCGTACTTGCGGAACACCTCGAAGAACAAGCCACTGGACGCCTGCAGCTGGCGGGCGCTCTTGGGCTGGCCGGGATAGCCGGAGAAAACCAGCCCGGCCACCCGCGCGATTTCGCGGAAGCGGCGTTGCGCCAGCTCCGTGGAGTTGAGCGAGGCCAACACATCGCGCAGCAAGTCCCGGGTGGAAAACACCTGCTTGTCCGTGATGGGCGCGAGATCGAATTCCTCGGCGCTCACCAGCTCGAAGCCATAGTCGTTCACCGACATGCTGAAGGTATTGGGGCGGCTGCGGGCCAGGCGCCACGCCAGCAAACTCGCCAGGCCGAGATGCACATGCCGGCCCGAAAACGGATACACGTACAGGTGATAGCCCTCGCGCGATTTGAACGCCTCGACCAGCACGGTGTCGGGCGTCGGGATGCGAGACAGCCGCGCCTGGGTTTCCAGCATCGGCCGCGCGGCCTCCAGTTCGGGCTCGAAGAAGTCGCCTTGCGCGGCCCTCTGCATCATCTCCAGCACGGCGTCGCCCAGCTCGGTGGACAGCGCCATCTTGCTGCCTTGCCAGGTGGGCACCGTGCCCTTGTGGCGCGCCGCCTTCTGCACGTACGCGGCCATGTCGCGCACGCGCAGGAATTCGAGCAGCTTGCCGGCAAAAAAGAAGCAGTCGCCCTTGCGCAGCCGCGCGATGAAGCCTTCCTCAATCGTGCCGATGTTCGCGCCGCTCAGGTATTTCACCTGCATCGACGCGTCACTCACGATGGTGCCTATGCCCAAGCGGTGGCGCTTCGCGACCGCGCGGTCCGGCACGCGGTAGACGCCTTCGTCGTCCGGCGTCACGCGGTGGTAGTCGGGGTACGCGGTCAGGCTTTCGCCGCCGCGCTCGCAGAAGGCCAGCGCCCAATCGAACTCGTCGCGCGTGAGGCCCCGGTAGGCCCACGCGGAGCGCACTTCCTCGAACAGAGCGTCGGCGCGGAAGCCGCCCCCCAGTGCGATGGTGACCAGATGCTGCACCAGCACGTCCAGCGGCTTGTCGGGCGACTGCCGCTCTTCGACGCGGCCCTGCTGCGCCGCCCGCCGTGCCGCCGCGGCTTCGATGATCTCCATGGTGT
>JAQGMT010000424.1 GCA_028292185.1 Ramlibacter sp.
ATCGTCGAAGGCGACCGCGAAACCGTGGTGGCCCATCCCCTGACGCGCGAGGTTTATCTTGGCGTCTGATGCGTTGACGCTGGACGGCGTGCATGCGCACTACGGCCGCAGCCACGTGCTGCACGGCGTCGGCTTCGCGCTGCGCAAAGGTCACCTGCTGGCGCTGCTGGGGCGCAATGGCGCCGGCAAGACCACCACGATGCTCACCATCGCGGGACTGCTGAAGGCCACCGGCGGGCGCATCATGGCGGCCGATCGCGAGATCGAGCAGTTGCAGCCCGAGACCATCGCGCGGCTCGGCGTGCGCCTGGTGCCGCAAGGACGGCGGGTGTTTCCCAGCCTGACCGTGCAGGAGAACCTGACGGTGGCCGCGCAGAAACGCCCGGGCGCCAATCCCTGGTCGGTCGAGCGCGTGTTCGAACTGTTCCCGCAGCTGCGCCCGCGGCATCGCCAGCGCGCCGGCACCTTGTCCGGCGGCGAGCAGCAGATGCTCGCCATCGGCCGCGCGCTGATGGGCAATCCCGACGTGCTGCTGCTCGATGAGCCCTCCGAAGGCTTGGCGCCGCTATTGGTGGTGGCGGTGGCCGATGGCATTGCCAAGCTCAAACGCGAAGGGCTGTCGATCATCCTGGTGGAGCAGAACTTCACGCTGGCCATGAACCTGGCCGACGACGTGGTGGTGCTGAACACCGGGCGCGTCGTTTGCAGCGAAAGCGCCGATGCGGTGCGGGCGAACCCCGACATCGCCACGCGCCACCTCGGCCTGTTCTAACCCCGGCCGCACAGCCGGGCCGCTTCAGGCGATCACTTCGGTGGGGCCAGTGGCACGCACGCCCTCAGGTCCCACCCGAACGGAGCGATGCCCTTCGGCGTGCCATCGGCGTTTTGCTGCGTCATCTGCGAGGTGATGGAAGTGAAGTTAATTGAGAAACTCTCTTGCGGCAAATCGCCTCCGTCCGCTCCTTGTGTGCTGATGCTGGAAATCATGGCGTCGCCCAAGGTGTACTTGATGGTGGACATTGGCTTGTCCATCTCCGTGCGGGTGACGAGGACCACGGCCGTACCCAGCGCAGTGCCCCCCGCACATGCGGCGTACAAGGCCGGACTGGACGAATCCTGGGTCTTTCTGAACGCCATGTCGGAGAAGGAGGGCCCGCCGGTGGTGCGCTCGGTGTTGCCCGGACGCATGGTCAAGGCGGTCGCGAGGCCGTGCTGAAAAGAGTCGAGGATGATGTGTCCCTCGAACGGAATCTCAATACAGTTTCCCTTGATCGAATCAATCTTCAGATAGATCATGCGTGCACCTTTCGGCCGGCCCGGCAGCAAGGCGCCGCGCCGGGAGACACCCGAAACTTCGCGCCCGCGGGACGCGCCCGCGGGAAATTCTAGCTCAACAATTGCGCAGACGGCCGCCTATCCCGCGTCGGGTGCAGTTGCCAACGCGCCGCTTCCGGTGCACGATATTCCTGCACCGCAGGAACTCGCGTCCCAATGTTTTTCCTCTGGCCCCAGTACCTCTGGTTGCTGCTGACACTACCGTTGCTGCCGGCGGCCTACCTTTGGCTGCTGCGGCGTCGCGGCAAGCCGGCGCTGCGGTTCAGCAGCCTGGGCGTGGTCCGCTCCGCGGCCGCAACCAGGCACTGGCGGCGGCATGTGCCGCCGGCGCTGATGTTGCTGGCTTGCGCGGGGCTGCTGATCGCGGCGGCGCGTCCGGTCGGCCAGGTGCCGCTGCCCTGGGCGCGCTCGACCATCATGCTGGCGATGGACGTGTCCCTGAGCATGAGCGTCAGCGACGTGAAGCCGACCCGGCTGGCGGCGGCGCAGGATGCGGCGAAATTGTTTCTGCGCGACCTGCCCGCGAACATCGAAGTGGGATTGGTGACGTTCGCGGCCAGCAGCCAGGTTGTCCAGCGCGCAACGCTGGATCGCGGGTCGCTGGTCGCGGCCATCGACGGCTTCCAGATGCAGTATGGGACGGCGCTGGGCGACTCGGTGGTGCAGTGCCTGGCTGAACTGTTTCCGGACCAGGGCATCGACCTGGGCGAGCTGACCTTCGGCAGCAAGCGGCGCGGGCGCAGCCTGGACGACCGCGCCAAGCCGCCGCCCCAGCAGATCACGCCGGTGGCGCCCGGCTCTTACAAATCCGCCGCGATCATCTTGCTCAGCGACGGACGCCGCACCGTCGGCGTCGACACCCTCGAAGCCGCGAAGATGGCGGCCGATCGCGGGGTGCGCATCTACGTGGTGGGTCTGGGCATCGTGGAAGGTGAAGCCGCTGCGGCCGGCGGCCTGCCCATCTACATGCAGCTGGACGAACCTACCTTGCGCGAAGTGGCGCGCATGACCGGCGGCGAGTACCAGCACGCCGGCACGGCGGAAAAGCTGCGCGCTGTGTACGAACATCTCGGCTCGCGCTTGCAGGTGCAAACGCGAGAGACCGAACTCACCGGCCTCGCGGCCTTGATTTCGGCGCTGCTGGCGCTGGCAGCCGCGGGGCTGTCGGTGCTCTGGTTCGGCCGCATCGCCTGAGCGGCGGCCACTCAGCGCGCCGGGTTACGAAAGCGCCCAATCAAGGGCCGCGTCGTATTCGCCGAACAGCCTCAAGTCCTAACCGTTTCGCTGAGCCTCGGCCTGCACCACGCCGGTGATTTTATGCGGCTGAATATACAGGGCGGCCTTCTTGATCTTGTGCAGGTGCTTGGCCATCAGCGCGCCGACTTGCGTGCGCTCGGGAACGCCCAGCCATCCCACCAGTTGCGAGAGGTTCAACACCAGCCGGTCGTTCGGCTTGGAGCTGATGACCTCCTCGAGTTCACGCAGCACCTTTTCCCATGCCTCGAGCGAAACCAGCCCGCCAATCTGGGCGCGAAGGACATCGTCGTGCGAAATGATACTAAGTTGGAGCATGATCAATGTCGATTGTGCAACATCGATCATCATCGCTGCGGCGCCCGGCGGCTTAAGAAATTTCCTTTGAGCAGCGGCCGATGCGTGGACAATCGCCGGCAGCAACTGCGGAGACTCCTCGATGTACCAACAGCCCATCACCCGCCGAACCGGATTGACGCTGGCCGGCGCGGCGCTCATCGCAGCCAGCACCCGATCGTGGGCGCAAGGCGCGGCGTTTCAGGACCGTCCGATCAAGGTGATCGTGCCCTCGGCGCCGGGCGGCATCGCCGACATCCTCACACGGTTGCTCGCGCCGAAGATCGCCGAGCGGCTGGGCCGTCCGGTGGTCGCCGACAACCGCGCCGGTGCGGCGGGCACCATCGGCCTCGGCGCCACCGCCCGCTCGGCGCCGGATGGACACACGCTGGTCTTCGTTTCCGAGACCCACGCGGCGGCCGAATCGCTGTACCCCGAGCGCGGCTACAGCATCCTGAAAGATCTGGTCCCGGTGGCGCCCATCGCCAACTTCCCGCAGGTGCTGGTGGTGAACAAGAACCTGCCGGTGAATTCGCTGAAGGAACTGATCGACTACGCACGCGCCAATCCCGGCAAGCTGTCCTACGGTTCGGGCGGCGTCGGCAACACCTATCACATGGGCATGGAGCTGATGAACCAGATGGCGGGCATCAAGATGCAGCACATTCCCTACCGCTCGGCCGCCAATGCGCGCACCGACTTGATCTCGGGGCAGATCCAGCTGATGTTCGACTCGGTGGGCAGCATGCAGCCCCACATCGCCGCGGGAACGGTCCGCGCCCTGGCGATGAGTTCGGCGCAGCGCTTTCGCGTGATGCCCACCGTGCCCACGGTGGCCGAGGCGGGTGTGCCGGGCTACCTGTTCGAATCGTGGGGCGGCTTCATGGGGCCCGCGGGCATGCCGGCGGACCTCATCGCCAAGATCAACGAGGCTGTCGCATTTGCCGAGCGCGACCCGGCAATGGCGGCGCAATTCGAAAGCAACGGCGCCATTCCCCGGCAGGCTTCGCCGCAGGAGTTCGGAAGCTGGATCAAGACCTCGGTGGACAAGCTGGCGCAGGTCATCAAGACAGGCAACATCAAGGCCGACTGACGCATGAGATTTGTGGCCGGCCTGCAGGCAGTGCCGGGCTCATCGGCCCGCCAAGCTGAGCCGCGACGATACGCCTTGTAGGCGAGCCCTTGCGGCGATTTCCGGCTACGGCCGATGCCCAAACCGGGCAGTAAAAGCCATCATGAATCTGTTCCCGCGCACTTCGAGCGTGGGCAAGGAGTTCTCATGAAAGCTTATTACGTCATTGCCTCTTTGGCCGCTATCGCTCTGGGCGGTTGCACGGTGTACCCGACGGCCCCGGTCGCTTACACCCAGCCGGCGGTGGTCACGACGCCGGCCCCGACCGTGGCGCCCGCCTACGTCGCTCCTGCCGGCAGCGCCGTGATCGTTCGCT
>JAQGMT010000243.1 GCA_028292185.1 Ramlibacter sp.
GTTCGGATTCGGATAACGCATGGGGCGGCCTCAGGACGTTGGCGCTTCGGCAGCGTCGCCATGGCGGCCGAGCTGGCGTTCGAGCGGACTGCGGCGGCGCAGCCGGTCCAGCAGCAGGTAAACCACGGGCGTGGTGAGCAAGGTGATGACCTGGCTGGCGATCAGCCCGCCGATGATGGCTATGCCCAAGGGACGGCGCAGTTCGGCGCCTTCGCCGAAGCCGATGGCCAGCGGCAACGCACCCAGGCCCGCGGCCAGGGTCGTCATCAGGATCGGCCGGAAGCGCAGCAGGCATGCCTCGCGCACCGCGGCATACGGCGAGAGCCCTCGGGACCGTTCGGCATCGAGCGCGAAGTCGATGATCAGGATCGCGTTCTTCTTGACGATGCCGATCAGCAGGAACAGCCCGATGAGGGCGATGATCGACAACTCCAGGCGGAACACCAGCAGCGCCAGCACCGCGCCCACTCCTGCCGAGGGCAAGGTCGACAGCACGGTGATCGGGTGCACCAGGCTTTCGTACAGGATGCCCAGCAGGATGTAGATCACCACGATCGCCAGCGCGATCAGCATCGGCTGCTCTTTCTGCGAATCCTGCGCGGCGCGGGCCGTGCCCTCGAAGCTGCCGCGCACGTTGATCGGCATGCCGATCTGCGCCTCGGCCTGCGCGACCGCGTCCTGGCTCTCGGCCAGCGTCACGCCGTCGGCAAGGTTGTACGAGATCGTGGTCGCCAGTTCGGCATCCTGGTGGTTGACCGAGCTGGCCGTGGGCCGCTCGGAAAAGCGCGCGATGGCCGACAGCGGAACCATCGTGGCGGCGGCGGTGTTCACTGCCTGGCCCGTGGCCTGGTCGCGCAGCGCGGGATTGATGACGCTCGCGGCCGCGGTGGTGGAGCCTGCCGCGGTGGCTGTGGCCGCACCCGTTGCGGGGGTGGTCGCATTGGAAACCGCCGGCGTGCCGTTTGAGCCGGTCGAACCCGTCGGACTGGTCGAACCCGCACCGCCGCTGGCCGCTGCCGAGCCCGAGGCGGTGGTCGATGTGCTGGCCGCGGTGGCCGTGGCCGCGCGCGCCGGCACGTAGATGTCCTTCAGCGCTTCGGGACTGCGCACGTACTGCGGCGCAACCCCGAGGATCACGTGATACTGGTTGAGCTCGCTGTAGATGGTGGCCACCTGGCGCTGGCCGAAGCCGTCGTATAGCGCGTTGTCGACGTCGCGCGAGGTGATTCCCATCCGGGCCGCGGTGCTCTTGTCCACATCGACGAAGGTTTCGACGCCGTTTTCCTGCTGGTCGGTGTCGACGTCGGTGAGGTCGGGCTGGCCCTTCATCGCATCCGCCAGCTTCGTGGCCCAGACGCGCAGGTCGGCGACGTTGTCGCTCTTGAGCGTGTATTGGTAGGTGCTGTTGCTTTGCCGGCCGCCCATGCGCAGGTCCTGCACCGGGTTGAGGAACAGGCTGATGCCGGTCACGCGCGCGAGTTGCGGGCGCAGCCGCGCGATCACGGCCTGGCCGCGCTCGGTGCGCTCGGTCGCCGGCTTCAGGTTGATGAAGACGAAGCCGCCGCCGGCCCGGCTGCCGCCGGCGAAGCCCACCACGGTGTCCACGGCCGGGTCGGCGCGGATGATGTTGACCAGCTGGCGCAACTTCTCCTGCATGGCCTGGAACGAGATGCTCTGGTCGGCGCGCATGCCGCCCTGGATCTGCCCGGTGTCCTGCTGCGGAAAGAAGCCCTTGGGCACCACCACGAACAGGTAGGCGTTCAGGCCGATCACCAGCGCCAGCATCAACAGCACCAGCCACTGCGCGCCGAGCGCCCAGTCGAGGCTGTATTCGTAGCCGCGGCGCAGGCGTTCGAAGCCGCGCTCGAATCCGCGCGCCAACCAGTTGGGCTTCTTCGTGTGCGAATCCGGGCGCAAGAGCCAGGCGCACATCATCGGCGTGGTGGTCAGCGAAATGACCAGCGAGATCATCACCGCCGCCGAGAGCGTGACCGCGAACTCGCGGAACAGGCGCCCGACCTGGCCGCCCATGAACAGCAGCGGAATGAAGACCGCCACCAGCGACAGGCTGATCGACAGGACGGTGAAGCCGACTTCGCGCGCACCGAGCAGCGCCGCGGTGAAACGGTCCATGCCGGCCTCGATATGGCGGCTGGTGTTCTCCAGCACCACGATCGCATCGTCGACCACGAAGCCGGTCGCAACCGTGAGCGCCATCAGGCTCAGGTTGTTCAGCGAGAACCCCAGCAGGTACATGACGCCGAAGGTGCCCAGCAGCGACACGATGGTGGCCACCGCCGGAATGATGGTGGCACGCGCGCTGCGCAGGAATGCGCTGACCACCAGCACCACCAGAGCGACGGCAATCGCCAGCGTGAGCTCGACCTCGTGCAGGGACGAGCGAATCGAATGCGTGCGGTCGGTCGCCACCTGCAGCTTGATGTCCTGCGGCAGCTGCGCCTCGAGTTCCGGCAGCAGCGCGCGCACGCTGTCCACGGTTTCGATGGCATTGGCGCCCGGCTGCAGCGTGACCAGCACGATCACCGCCGGCTGGCCGTTGAAGAGGCCGAGGGTGTTGATGTTCTCGACGCTGTCGTTGACATCCGCCACGTCGCGCAGGCGAATTCCGGCGTTGCCGCGCCACGCCACCACCAGGTCGCGGTAGTCGGCGGCGGTGGGTCGGCTTTTGTCCGTCGTTCCGCTGCCGGTGTAGATCTGCAGGCGCTCGCCGCGGACCTCGATCGCGCCCTTTGGCCGGTTGGCGCTGTTGGCCTGCAGCGCCGCGCGCACGTCCTCCATCGCGACGCCGTAGCGGTTCAGCGCGAACGGCAGCAAATCGACCCGCACGGCCGGCAGCGAACCGCCACCCAGCTCGACGTCACCGACGCCGGTGACCTGCGACAGCTTCTGCTGGACGATGTTGGACACGGCGTCATAGATCTGCCCGGGCGAGCGCTGCGGCGAGGTCAGCGCCAGGATCACCACCGGCGCGGCCGACGGGTTGGCCTTGCGATAAGTGGGATTGCTGCGCAGCGACGTGGGAAGGTCGACGCGCGACGCATTGATCGCGGCCTGCACTTCGCGCGCGGCCGAATCGATCTTGCGATTCAGGTCGAACTGCAGGCTGATGCGCGTCGAGCCGTTGCCGCTGTTGGACGTCATCTCGTTGACGCCGGCGATCACACCCAGTCGCCGCTCGAGCGGCGTCGCCACGCTGCTGGCCATCGTGTCGGGACTGGCGCCCGGCAGGTTGGCGCTGACCGAAATCACCGGAAAGTCCACCTGCGGCAGAGGCGCGACCGCGAGCATGAAGAACGCCGCGATGCCGACCAGTGCCAGGCCGATGGTCAGCAGCACCGTGGCGACGGGCCGCCGGACAAACGGTTCGGACAGGTTCATGCGGAGCCGCCCCCACCCCTGCCCTGCCCCAGAGGGGGAGGGAGAAAGTCATGTCTCGTCCCCTCCCCGTCTGGGGGAGGGTTGGTGTGGGGGCTGCGGCGCCGCCAACGTTGCGCGAGACTGTCGAACCCGAGGTAGATCACCGGCGTGGTGAACAGCGTCAGCATCTGGCTGACGATCAGGCCGCCGAAGATCGCCAGGCCCAGAGGCCGGCGCAGCTCGGCGCCCTCGCCCCAGCCCAGCATCAGCGGCACCGCGGCGAACAGCGCGGCCAACGTGGTCATCAGGATCGGGCGGAACCGCAGCAGCGCGGCCTGGTGGATCGCATCGCGCGCCGATTTGCCTTGATGGCGCTCGGCATCGATGGCGAAGTCGATCATCATGATCGCGTTCTTCTTGACGATGCCGATCAACAGGATGATGCCGATGATGCCGACGACGCCCAGGCCCTGGCCCGTGACCATCAGCGCCAGCAGCGCGCCGACACCGGCCGAAGGCAGCGTCGAGAGAATCGTCAGCGGATGGATGTAGCTCTCGTACAACACGCCCAACACGATGTAGACGCAGACCACCGCCGCGAGGATCAGCCACAGCTGGTTGTTCAGCGACGACTCGTAAGCGCCTGAAGCGCCCAGGAAGGTCATCGTCACCCCAGGGGGCAACTTGATCTCGTCCGAGGCCGCGCGGATCGCGTCCACTGCCGTGCCGAGCGACACGCCGGGCGCCGTATCGAAGCCGACGGTTGTGGCCGGGTATTGCGACACGTGCGTGATTTGCAGCGGTGCCCGCCGCTCGACGATGCGGGCGATCGACGACAGCGGGGCCGAGTCACCGGAGGCGGTGCGCAGCTGCACCATGCCCAGCGACGCGGGCGACACTTCGGCGTCGGGCCGGGCCTCCAGGATCACGCGGTACTGGTTGGTTTCGGTGAAGATGGTCGAGACGATGCGCTGCCCGAACGCGCTGTACAGCGCGTCGTCGATGTTGGCCGCCGAGATGTTCAGGCGCGCAGCAGTGTCGCGGTCGATATCGACGTAGACCGCCGCACTGGAGGCGCCGGCATCGCTGACGGGGTTGCGTACCGCCTTGACCGACTTGAGCTTTTCCACCAGGCGGTCGGCGGCCAAGGCCACGGCGGCGCTGTCCGCCGCCTCGATCGCCAGCCGGTACTGCGTCGGGCCGCTTTCCGCGTCGATGGTCAGGTCTTGCGTGGGTTGCAGGTACAAGGTGATCCCCGCCACCTGCTGGGCTCGCCGGCGCAGCCGGTCCATGATGGCCTGCTGGTCGTCGTGGCTCTTCTTCAGGTTGATCAGCATGCGGCCGGTGTGCAGCATGGTGTTGTTGGTGGCGTCCACGCCGACGAAGCTGCTGAGCGTCTCGACGTCGGGGTCTTGCATCAGCAGTCGCGCAACTTCCTGCTGCTGCTGTGCCATGAGCGAGTACGACACCGACTGCGTCGCCTCGACCCGCGCCTGCAGCTGCCCGGTGTCCTGGGTCGGGAACAGCCCCTTGGGAATCCAGATGTAGAGCAGTGCGGTGAGCACCAGTGTGCCCAGCGCCACCAGCAGCGTCGCACGCGCGCGATCCAGCACCCACGTCAAGGCGCTGTCGTAGTGCACGATCACGCGGTCGAACCCGCGCTGTATCCGCCCGCCCAAGCCGCTCTCGCCGCCGGGATGGGCGGTGAGCCAGCGCGCCGACATCATCGGCACCAGGGTCAGCGACACCGCCGCTGAAATCAGGATGGTGATGGCCAGCGTGACCGCGAATTCCCGGAACAGGCGGCCGACCACGTCGCCCATGAACAGCAGCGGAATCAGCACCGCGATCAGTGACACCGTCAGCGAAATGATGGTGAAGCCGATCTCGCTGGCGCCGCGCAAGGCGGCGTCCATGGGCGGTTCGCCGTCCTCGATGTGGCGCGAGATGTTCTCGATCATGACGATCGCGTCGTCCACCACGAAGCCGGTGGCGATGGTCATGGACATCAGGCTCAGGTTGTTCAGGCTGTATCCCAGCAGGTACATCGCCCCGCAGGTGCCGATCAGCGAGATCGGCACCGACAGGCTGGCGATCAGCGTGGCACGCGGGCTGTGCAGGAAGGCGAAGATCACCAGCACCACCAGCACCACCGCCAGCACCAGTTCGATTTGCACGTGCTCGACCGAAGCGCGAATGCCGGTCGTGCGGTCGCTCAGCACGTCCATGTGCATCGCCACCGGCAGCCCCGCCGCGAGCTCCGGCAGGCGCGCCTTGATGGCGTCCACCGTGGCGATGACATTCGCGCCCGGTTGCCGCTGCACGTCCAGGATGATCGCCGGCTTGAGTTGCCCTCCCACCATCGCCCAGGCGCCGAGCTTGACGTTCTCCGCGCTTTGCACCACCTGCGCCACGTCCGAGAGCCGCACCGGCGCGTTGTTGCGGAACGCGACCACGACCTTGCCGTAGTCGGCGGCCGCCATCAGCTGGTCATTCGAGTTGATCGTGTACGACCGGGTGGCGCCATCGATGCTGCCCTTCGCGCCATTGGCGTTGGCGGCGGTGATGGCGGTGCGGATGCTGTCCAGCCCGAGGCCATAGGAGGCCAGCGCCCGGATGTCGGCCTGCACGCGAACCGCAGGGCGCTGTCCGCCTGACAGCGTGACGAGGCCCACGCCGGTGACCTGGCTGATCTTCAGCGCCAGGCGCGTGTTGACGATGTTCTGCACGTCCGTTAGTGGCAACGAGTCCGAGGTGATGGCCAGCGTCAGCACCGGCGCGTCGGCCGGGTTGACCTTGGCATACACCGGCGGGGCCGGCAGGTCGGCCGGCAGCAGCGAGGCGCCGGCGTTGATGGCGGCCTGCACCTGCTGCTCGGCGACGTCGAGCGCCAGGCCCAGGTTGAACTGCAGCGTGACGATGGACACGCCGGCGGCGCTGGTCGAGCTCATTCGCGCCAGCCCCGGCATCTGGCCGAACTGCCGTTCCATTGGCGCGGTGACGGTCTGGGCCATCACTTCGGGGCTGCCACCCGGGTACAAGGTCTGCACCTGGATGGTGGGGTAGTCCACCTGCGGCAACGCCGACAGAGGCAGGAACTTGAAGCCGACGATGCCGGCCAGCACGATCGCCACCATCAGCAGCGACGTGGCGACCGGCCGCAGGATAAACGGACGCGAGGGACTCACAGGGCGATCTCCGCGCCGGGCGCTGTGGTCATTGCGCAGCAGACGCGGGGGCTTGCGCGTCACGGCGGCGGCGCCGCTCGCCACCGCTGCCCGCTTGACGCGGTGAACTGGCGCTCGCATCGGGCCCGGCACCTGCCGGCACTGCGCCTGCAGCGCCCCCGGACGCAGCGCCACCCGGCCCCGACGCAGCCCCGCGCCTG
>JAQGMT010000445.1 GCA_028292185.1 Ramlibacter sp.
TAAGCGCGGATCACATCCGGGTTGCTCTGCACTTGCGCCGGCGTGCCGTCGGCGATCTTGCGGCCGAAATCGAGCGCCACCACCTGGTCGGAGACTCGCATCACCAGATTCATGTGATGCTCCACCAGCAGGATGGTGAGCGCCAGTTCGCGCTGGATGCGCCGCAGCAGCTGCCGCAGTCCATCCACCTCCTCGTGATTGAGGCCGCCCGCCGGTTCGTCCAGCAGCAGCAGCTTGGGCTCGCTCATCAAAGCTCGCGCGAGTTCCACCCGCTTCTGTGTGCCGAACGGCAGGTCGGCCACCGCTTTGTGCTCCACCGCGCCGAGATCGAGCAGCTCGATGACTTTCGCGGCGCGCTCGGACAGGCGCCGCTCTTCACGCCGCACGTGCGGCAGGCGCAATGCGTTGGCCAGAAAGCCGCTCGCGCTGCGGCAATGGCCGCCGATCATCACGTTCTGCCACACGCTCATGGTGCGGAACAGCGCCAGGTTCTGGAAGGTGCGCCCGATGCCGAGCGCCGCGATGCCGTGCGCCGCGGTGGCCGTGAGGGGCCGCCCTTCGAACAGGATGCTGCCCTCGCTGAAGGTGTAAAGCCGCGACAGGCAATTGAACAGCGTGGTCTTGCCCGCGCCGTTGGGGCCGATCAGGCCGGCGATGGTCTGGGGCGCCACCGCGAACGAAATCTGGTCCAGAGCCGTGATGCCGCCGAAACGCACTGTCACGCCGGACACTTCCAGCAAGGCGGCGGAGGGGGACGGCGGCATAGGCAGGCTTGCGGTTCCTGGAGGTGGAAGCGTTGGTTATGCCCCGCGCCCCACGGCGGACCAACAGTAAAAACCCGCGCGGGATGGCGCCCGCTTCGCGCGCCTGTCACGTAAGCGTCAGGCCAGGTGCTTGAGCAACCAGGTCCCCACCGCGTCGGGCATCGTTCTCACGTGGCCCGGCACATGCCCATCGGGAAAGCCGACGTGACCGCCTTCGCGCGGCTGCCACAGGGTGACGCAGGGGCCTACCTCATCAGCGCGCGGCAGGCTGGCTGCTGGCACGAAGGGATCATTCAGCGCATTGAGCGCGAGCGCGGGGATGCGGATGCGCCGCAGGTGCGGCCGGGCGGAAGCGCGAGCGTAGTAGTCGTCGGCGTCCTTGAAACCGTGCAAGGGCGCGGTGAACAGATCGTCGAAGGTATGGAGATTGCGGGCCGCCATCAACTTCGCGCCATCGAACAGCCCCGGATGGCGCTCGAGCTTTTCCATCGCCTTGGGCTTCATGCTGCGCAGGAACATGTTGGTGTAGACCAGCTTGTTGAAGCCTTTGCCGATGGCCCTCGCACCCGCCGCGAGATCGAGCGGCGAGCAGATCGCAGCGACGGCTTGCGCGCACGCAGCGGCCGATTCACCGGCCTCGGCCGCCCAACGCAGCAAGGCATTGCCGCCCAAGGACACGCCGACGGCAATCATGGGACCCGCGTGCGACTGGCGCAAACGGGCGAGGATCCAGCCGATCTCTTCATGGTCGCCCGAGTGATAGGCGCGCGGCCCGTGGTTCGGCTCGCCGCTGCAACCGCGGAAATGCGGCACCACGAAGGCCAGCCCGCGCTCGCGCGCGAAATCGGCAAAGGCTTGCGCGTAATGGCTGCGCGATGAACCTTCGAGACCGTGGAAGAGAACCAGCAGGGGCCGGTTGCTTGTTGGCGACGATGCACCCGATGCAGCAACCGCCGAGCCTGTATCTTCCAACCAATCGAGATCGACAAAATCGTCGTCGGGCGTGACCCAACGCTCGCGCCGGTACTGCGGATGCGCGCCGGAAAAATGGCTCGCATAGAG
The DNA here is from genome assembly GCA_028292185.1 of Ramlibacter sp. Taxonomy (GTDB): domain Bacteria; phylum Pseudomonadota; class Gammaproteobacteria; order Burkholderiales; family Burkholderiaceae_C; genus Ramlibacter. The sequence continues at coordinate 1,827 of JAQGMT010000445.1, forward strand.
CGCCGGCCAGATCGTCTGCAGGTTGCCGCCCGGCAACCACCAGGGCGCGCGATAGTTCATCACGGCAGCCGGCTCGCCGCGGCAAGCACGTCAGTGCAGCACCGGCGGCTCACCCGAGACCTCCTGGATTTCGCTCTCGGTGCCGGGGCTCGCATGGTGCGCGACCATGCGCCAGCCCTGCGCGGTCTTGTGATACACGTTGGTGGCGATCACCCAGGCCTGGCTCGGGCCTTCGGGGCCCAGCACCTCCACCCGCTCCAGCACGTTGTGCACCGCGCTGGCCGCGGCCTGCATCTTGCGCGCGCGCTCGGGCCAGGCGCGAATGCTGCCGTTGCTGAACATCGATTCGAACGTGGCGCGGATCGCGATCGCGCCGACCACCCGTGGCCCGCCGGGGTGGATGCAGACGATCTCGTCTTCGTCGGCCCAGCACGACATCAGCTTGTCGATGTCGCCCTCCTGCAGCGCGCGGTAGAACGCCGCCTCCACCTCGTCGGCGTCGCCTTCGAGGTTCGCGGCCTGAAGCTTGTTTTTCTTGCGCATGGAACGGTGCGACTCTCGCTTTTGGTTTTGCGCTGGATCAAGGGCGGTCCGCTGCGCGGCGGACAGTGCCTTGAAACGGCTCTGCACGTAACCATCTATGCTACCGTTGTTCGCTCTGACACAAGGAAAAAGCACATGAAACGCTGGTTGCTCATCATTGCTCTCGCGCTGTCGCTCACCGGCTGCGGCTACAACGATTTCCAGCGGCTCGACGAGCAGTCCAGGTCGGCCTGGAGCGAGGTGCTCAACCAATACCAGCGGCGCGCGGACCTGGTTCCCAACCTGGTGGCCACCGTGAAGGGCGAAGCGACTTTCGAGCAGGACACGCTGACCAAGGTGGTCGAGGCGCGAGCCCGGGCCACCTCGATCCAGGTGACGCCCGAAACCCTGAATAACCCGGAAGCCATGGCGAAGTTCCAGCAGGCGCAAGGTGAATTGTCCGGCGCGCTGAGCCGGTTGATCGCCGTGTCCGAGCGCTATCCCGATCTGAAGGCCAACCAGTCGTTCCGCGATTTGCGCGTGCAGCTCGAAGGCACCGAGAACCGGATCACCGTCGCGCGCAACCGCTACATCCAGACCGTGCAGGAGTACAACGTGCTGGCGCGCAGCTTCCCCAACAATCTCACCGCCATGGTGTTCGGCTACAAGCCCAAGGCCAACTTCAGCGTCCAGAACGAGTCGCAGATCGCGTTGCCGCCGCAGGTGGACTTCAACAAGAAATGATCCTGGGCCGCTGAAGAAATGATGTTGAGCCGCTGGCTCTGGCTGCTGCTGTCCCTGCTGATGGCAGGGATCGGCGCGGCCGGCGCGCAAGGCCTGCAGGCCGTGCCACCGCTTTCGGCGCACGTCGTGGACCAGACCGGCACGCTCGACCCAGTGCAGGTGAAGGGCCTCGAAGACAAGCTGATGGCCCTGGAGCAAACCAAGGGCACGCAGATCGCGATCCTGATGGTGGGCACCACGCAACCCGAGGACATCGCCAGCTATGCCAATCGCGTGGGCAACGCCTGGAAAATCGGGCGCAAGGGCGTCGGCGACGGCGTGCTGGTG
>JAQGMT010000457.1 GCA_028292185.1 Ramlibacter sp.
CGAGCCAAGCGGCTGAAGATGATTATTGGCATGGCTCCGGTTTGGGCAGGAGTGATGCTGCTGGTTCGCGAATGAGGTGTCAGCAGGCGAGTCTCAACGTCCGGTCGGGGATGGCGAGCCGACCAACCGTGAACCACAACGGCTTTTCACCAAAATCTTTTCGCGCATCACGGCCTCGCGATCGTTTGCAGAGTGACATCTCTGCGCGATTTCGGGCCTTTGCGCTCATACAAATCCCTGGTACAAAAGCGCTTTATTAACTCGCGCTGAGAGTGAGAACAGAAATGGAGCGGGCTCCCATCGCCCGCTCCATCTCTCCGCAAGTGCTACGTTGAAGGTGAAGTCGCGCGGCGTGCGTTCAGCCCATCCCTATTTGGTCAGCTTTTTCTCGACAGCCTTGCGAGAGTTGCCCGCGCTCTTGACCGCACCCTTCACGTCGGCGGCGGTAGCCCCGGTCTTCTTGGATTCGTACCGTACTTCATGCTCCTGTCCACCAGCAACGCGAGCACGATCCTGAGTGCGTCCCCGCGAGGTTTGTTTCTTTGCTGCTGCCATATGGATGCTCCTGGTTGGGAAAACATCAGATTGAGCCGTGCTGCGGCTGAGGGTTGCAGGAACAGGCCAATGGGTAATGTCAGCGACTGCCGCTTGCCGTTGCCGCGTCTGAACAGCCGGGTCACCAATATCGAGCCTGCCCCAGCATGGCAAGCGGCGAGCCACGCTTAGCTCAGCGATTGCCGTGAACCCATTGAGCTTGGGTCGGCGCCCGCAATGCTCCGCTTTGTCCCGGGCACGCCGCTTGCCCAGACCGCCTGATGAACTCACTCCCATCCCTACAATCTCACAGCCACGCGATGTTCAAGGCCCTGCTGGTCGTCAGCGGGCGAGACCCCGCCAGGTTTGCGGTTATCGAAGAAGCCGGTGGCGTCGTGCGTGTTGAAAGCGGCGACTGCGCGGTCCGCTATGCCGCCGGATCGTGGGTATCCCGGTTCGGCAGGGACCTTTACCGTGACGTGTTCGGGCCGCTGCGCCACCTGGAAAATGTTTGACCTGCCCACGTACGCCTACCCGTTCATCTTTGCCGTGCTTGCGGCTGCCGTGGGCAAGATGGTGCCTGGCAACGTCGGGGATGAGCCGGGTGCGTTCGCGCGCGGCATTCTGTACGCGCTCGCAGTGACGTGTGTCGTGGTGGGCGTCGTCGCGATCTGGCTGAAGGGATCGTAAGCAAAGGTCGAGTGGCCAAAAAAAGGCCCCGAGAGGGGCCCTTGTTTTGCGAGCGACGGATCAGCGAGCAGGTGCGGGGACGACCACAACCGTGTCGCCGGTCTTGCCGCGCTGGCCGGTGGCGCCGGTATCACCCGTGCTGCCGGTGGCGCCGGTATCACCCGTGCTGCCGGTGTTGCCGGTATTGCCGGTGCTGCCCATGGCGCCCGTGGAACCGGTGGAGCCGGTAGTGCCCGTAGAGCCGGTGGTACCGGTATCACCGGTGGAGCCGGTGGCGCCGGTCGCGCCAGTAGCGCCGGCCGGGCCGGGGACGGCCACCGGAACCGGGGCGACCACGGTCTGCGGCTGGCACGCGGCCAAGGTCATCGCGGCAGCGGCGGTTGCCAAAAAGATTGCGTATTTCATGTTCATTCCAATCATCATCAAACCGCTTACCTGGACAGGAATTTGCATGAGGCGCAGTTCAACTGTCGAGTTTAGGGCCGCGTGCTTCGCTGATCTGTGTGGTGACGCACTTATTCCTGTGTATTACGGTAACTCGAGACTTTGGCCTACAAGCCTTGACAGTGCTCAATGAAAGTCGCGGCTGCTGGGGCCCTGCCGGCCCAGCCGCCCGAGCAAGGGCGTAAGGTCTTCGAGCCGCGAAGCAATCAGGTGCCGGACTTCGCCGCCGCTTTCCACGTCGCGCTGCCAGACGCCCTCCACGGCCAGCAGGCGTGATTTGAGCAGTTCGCCCCGCTGCTGTTCGCGCACCGATTTCCATACGATCACGTTGACCGGGCCGGTCTCGTCCTCCAATGTGACGAAGATCGTGCCGTTCGCGGTCTGGGGTTGCTGGCGCACCGTGACGATGCCGCAGGTGCGCACCTTGCGGCCGCTGGGCAGCTCATGCAATTGCGCGGCGCTCAGCAGCTTCATGCGCGTCAGGCGCGGGCGCAGCAAGGCGAGCGGATGGCGGCGAAGCGTCAGGCCCATCGCGGCGTAGTCGAACACGATCTCCTCGCCCTCGCGCGCGGCGGGCAATTGCAATGACGCTTCGTTCACGGGCGTGCCTTCGAGCAAGGCCGGCGCCCGCCGCTGCGCGGCCGCGTCCCACACTTGCTGGCGGCGATGGCCCGACAGCGAGAGCAAGGCGTCGCCGGCCGCCAGCGCATTGAGATCCTTCACATCGAGCTGCGCGCGCAAGGCGACGTCTTCGGTGCTGCTGAATGGCGCCTGCGTGCGTGCGTCGACGATGCGCTGCGCGCCCGCTTCGCTCAAGTTGCCGATCATGCGAAGTCCAAGCCGCACGGAGGGTCCTGGCGGCCGAAAAGAATTGGAGTCTGACCCCAATTGATTTTTCAGCGTGCAGTCCCAGTCGCTGTGCGACACATCCGGCGGCAGCACCTGCACGCCGTGTCGCTTGGCGTCTTGCACCAGTTGCGAGGGCGAATAAAAACCCATGGGCTGGGAATTGAGCATCGCGGCGAGGAAGCATTCGGGCTCATGGCACTTCAGCCAACTGCTGTCATACGCCAGCAGCGCGAAGCTGGCGGCGTGGCTTTCCGGAAAGCCGTATTCGCCGAAGCCCAATATCTGCTTGAAGATGGCCTGCGCGAATTCCGGCCGGTAGCCCTTCTTCAACATGCCGCCGATCAACCGATCCTGGAACTGGTGCACGCCGCCGCGCCGCTTCCACGCGGCCATCGAGCGGCGCAGGCGGTCCGCTTCGTCGGCGCTGAAGTCGGCGGCGATCATCGCGATCTGCATCACCTGCTCCTGAAAGATCGGCACGCCCAGCGTGCGTTCCAGCGCCGGCTTGAGCGACTCGCTTTCATATTGGATCTGCCCGCCGTTGCGCACGCGCTCACGGCTTTTCAAGTACGGATGGATCATGCCGCCCTGGATCGGGCCCGGCCGCACGATGGCGACTTCGATCACCAGGTCGTAGAACACGCGCGGGCGCAGGCGCGGCAGCATCGACATCTGCGCCCGGCTCTCGATCTGGAACACGCCCACCGTGTCGGCGCGGCAGATCATGTCGTAAGTGGCTTCGTCCTTGTCTTCGATGTCCTGCAGCTCGAAGCGATAGCCGCGCCGCTCGCTGACGAAATCCAGGCAGCGCCGCAAGGCCGTCAACATTCCCAGCGCCAGCACGTCCACCTTGAGCAGGCCCATGTCGTCGAGGTCGTCCTTGTCCCACTGGATGATCGAGCGATTCTCCATCGCGGCGTTTTCCACCGGCACCAGCCGCGTGAGCTTGCCTTGCGTCAGCACGAAGCCACCCACGTGCTGGCTGAGGTGCCGCGGAAAACCACGCAGCGTTTCAGTCAGCTCCAACCATTGGCGCATCCGCAGTTCGTCGATGGTCACGCCGAATTCGGCGGCGCGTTCGCACAGGCGCCGCACCTGCAAGCCTTCTTCGTCGAACCAGTAATGCTCCTTGGCGAACGCATCGACCAGGCCCTCGGGCACGCCCAGGGCCTTGCCGACGTCGCGGATCGCGCTGCGCGAGCGGTAACTCGCGACCACGGCCGTGATGGCGCTGCGCTCGCGCCCATACTTGGCGTAGATGTACTGGATCACCTCCTCGCGCCGCTCGTGCTCGAAATCGACGTCGATGTCGGGCGGCTCCTTGCGCTCCTTGCTGATGAAGCGCTCGAACAACAAGTCGGCGCGGCTCGGGTCCACCTCGGTGACGTGCAGGCAGTAGCAGACCGCGGAGTTGGCCGCCGAACCGCGGCCCTGGCAGAGGATCTTCTGCCCGCGCGCAAAACGCACGATGTCATGCACCGTGAGGAAGTACATCTCGTACTTGCACTGCGCAATCAGCCGCAGCTCGTGCACGAGTTGCCGGCGGATCTTCCACGGCACGCCGTTCGGATAGCGTTGGCTCGAACCTTCGATGGTGAATTGCCGCAGCGCCTGCGCGGGCGTCATGCTGGGCGGCACGGTCTCGAGCGGATATTGGTACTTGATCGACTCCAGGCTGAAGTTGCAGCGCGCCGCCACCACTAGCGTGTTGGCCAGCAGCTCTTGCGGATAGATGGTGTCCAATCGCAGGCGCGGGCGCAGGTATCGCTCGGCGCTGGGCTGCAGGGCCAGGCCGCACTCCTTCACTTCCCTGCCTTCGCGCACCGCGGTGATCACGTCCTGCAAGGGCTTGCGCGAACGCACGTGCATGTGCACGTCGCCCGCTGCGACCAGCGGAACGCCGGTGGCCGCACTGACACGCTGCAAGGTATCGATCCACAGCGCGTCGTCCAGGCCCAGCAGCAGTTCGGCTGCGAGCCAGGTGCGCTCACCAAAGAGGCTCTGGGCCCAGCCAACAATGGATTGAAGCGCGGCCCCATCTTCTGCATCGATCGCATCCGGGTCATCGCGCAAAGGCGCGATGAGGATCTCGCAGTCACCCAGCAGCGAGAAATCGCAGGTGGCGCGGCTGACGCTGTACTCACCTTTCTTCGCAGTCATCCGCGCGGCGGTGATGAACTCGCAGAGGTTGCCCCAGCCGTTCACGTTATGCGCCAGCGCCACGAGACGAAAGCCATCGAAGCGGAATTCGCTGCCCAGGATCAGCCGAAACGGATCGTCTTTCGGCAGGCTCAACTCCTTGAATGCGGCATAAGCACGCACCACGCCGGCCACCGAGCATTCGTCGGTGATCGCCAGTGCGGAATAGCCGAGCTCATAGGCGCGCGTCACCAGCTCGCCCGGATGCGAAGCCCCGCGCTGAAAGCTGAAATTCGACAGGCAGTGCAGCTCGGCGTACTCGGGCAGCGCTGTCATGCGTAAATCCCTTGCAGGAACCAGCGCACCGGCGCCATCTCGCCTTCGCTTGTCGTTGCTGCCAGCCGTTCCCGATACACCCACAGCAAGCCGGCCTCATCGCTGCGCGCGATGAAGTAATCGCGCGCGCCGGCTGCCTGGGGCTGCGCATCCCACCAACCCGTCTCCAGCCGATGCGGCCCTTCCAGCAGGCGCAAGGGCCCCTGGTAGTGCGGCTTTTCGCCGCGCACTTCCAGCCGCAGCGGCTCGCGCAGCAGCCACGGCGGATACAGCGCATCGCAAGGCAGCGGGCGTTTGGCGCTGCGGGGCACAGCGGCGGCATTCGCGCCCATGCCTTGCCGCGCGGCCTGCCAGCGCTGCATGCGTTCGGGCCGGTGATCGGCCTCGCGCTGCGCCACCAGCACGCTGCCCTCGCCCAGGCGCACGCTCAGGCGCTCGACCAGTTGATGCAGGCGCTCGCCCTTCATTTCGTCTTCCGGCAGCAAGCTTTTGCTGCCGGCCGCCCATGGCGTCGTTTCCAGCGAGCGCAAACGCAGGTGATTGGCCGGCGCCGACAAGGTGGAGCGCGACAGGTGCTCGCCCACCAATCGGCGCAAATGTGCGATGTCCTGCACCGGCTGCGCCGTGCGCACGACGATGCTTTCCTGGCGGGGCAAGCGCACGCCGTTCAGGCGCCGCAAGTCGAGCGTCCATTCCAGTTCGAGGGCCAGCACGCCGCGATGGCGCGCCTGCAGCCAGACCTGCAATTGCGTCAGCAGGCGTTGCGCGCTCCACATCAGTTCCGGCGCGGTGGTGGCGAGCGCCGCGAGTTCGAGCTTCAGATCGAATTCCTCCGGCAACTGCAGCCACGCATACTGCTCAGGCCGCTCGCCATACGCGCAGTCCAGCGCTTCGAGCAAGGCGGCGCCGAAGCGCCTTGCAACGCCGCCGCGCGGCAAGGCGCGCAACTCACCCCAATTGCGGCAACCGATGCGCTCCAGTGTGGGCACGTGCTCGCGCGCGGCGCTCAAGGTGTCGAGCGCAAACTCCTGCGGGATGCGACCCGGCGCCGCTTGCCCGCGCAACTGCAATCGCAGCATCGCCAATGCGGCCAGCGCGGTGCGCCCTTGCGCCCAGGCTGCGGGCGCCAAGGGTTCGCAGGCCTGCAACAAGCGACGCAGCAGCCCTTTGCGGCCGCCCCACAGGCGCAGCGTCGCCGAGGCTTCCAGCAGCAGGGCTTCGTCCACTTGCGCGACACGCGGCGTGAACTGCAGCGCGCGCCAGCCCCAGGCAACACGCTCGTCCTCACGTGAAGGCAGCAGTGCGATCCAGTACATGCGATCTCCTCACCAATGCCGGCGCCGGCGCCGGGTTGACGCCGCGCCGCTTGCGCGCTTCCAGCAGCGCGGCCACGCGTGCCGAATGCGCGGGCAGCGGCAATGGCGATTCCAGTGGCGGGCCGCGCCGCTTCAAGATGTGCAGCTCCAGGCAGTCCACGCCTTCAACCAGCAGGCGCAAGCGCGCGGGCGACGCATCGCTGCGCGCCTCGACGCCGCGAAACACGAACAGCAGACGGCGTTGCTGCTGCGCGGCCATCTGCAAGCGCCGCAGGTCAGCGCCTTTCGCCTTGGGCAACCAGGCCAGGACCGCAGCGACTTCGCCGCACCGCAGCGCCTGCTCGGCCGACCACAGGCGGGCCGCGATTTTTTCCGCGCGCACCCACAGCAGCCGCTCTGCCGGCAAGCCCTGCGCTTGCAGCGAAGGGCCGAAGGGCTCGTAAGGCGCGCCCACCAGCACCACCGGCCCCGCTTGGCGCGTGATCGCCTGCGCCAGCGCGGGCAGCAACAGCTGCCACACATGCGGGCCGGCGCGTTGCTGCAAGACTTCCACCATGCTGCCGACGGGCCAGCCGCCGCCAGGCAGCTGCGCATCCAGCGTGGCGTGGCCGGTGGGCAGGACCGCCGCTTCGGCCGCAAGGTCTTGCACCCGCCAGACAGAAGGCAGCCGGGCGGGATCGATGGCGTGAAGGCGGGAAAATGGGGGCACGGGAAAAACCTGGAACACTGTTTCTTTATACAGTATTCCGCCGCCGCCCTGGAAGCTTTCACGCTACCGGCCCAACGGAAAAATCCTTTTGCGTTTAAAACTGCCCGTTTGCCTTGCCGGCCGCTTTCCCCCTGGAGCCTCGCGCTTGTTCCGAACCTTCGAAAAACTGCTGCACCCGTATCCCGAGCCCGAGCCCGCGCTGCCCCCCAAAGGCTTCTTCCAGTTCGTCTGGGCTTGCACCCAGGGCTTGCGCGTCTACATCGCCGGCCTGTCGCTGCTGAGTGCCGCGATCTCGGTTTACGAAGCGTGGTTGTTCGCGCTGCTGGGCCATATCGTGGACTGGCTCGGCCGCTTCGATCCGGCGCATTTGTGGCAGCAGCAAGGGCATTCGTTGCTGCTGCTTGCCGGCGTGCTGGTCGCCAGCACGCTGCTGGTCGCGATGCAGACCGTGCTCAAGCACCAGACGCTGCAGGTCAACTTCACCTTGCGCATGCGCTGGAATTTCCACCGGCTGATGCTGGGCCAGAGCATGGCCTTCTATTCCGACGAGTTTGCCGGACGCATCACCACCAAGGTGATGCAGACCGCCTTGGCGATCCGCGAAATGATGTTCACCGCCACCGAAGTGGTGATCGGCCTGGGCGTTTATTTCGTCACCATCGTCGCCCTGGCCGGCGGCTTCGATGCGCGCCTGACGATTCCGTTCGCCGCCTGGTTCGCGCTGTATTCCATCTCGGTGTATTACTTCGTGCCCCGCCTCGGACGCATCGGCAAAGCCCAGGCCGATGCGCGCGCAATGATGACCGGGCGCATCACCGACGCGTACACCAACATCTCGACCGTGAAGCTGTTCTCGCACACGCAGCGCGAAGCCGGCTTCGCGCGCGCGGCGATGAGCGAGTTCCGCGACACGGGCTATCGCCAGATGCGGCTGGTGAGCCTGTTCGAGATCGTCAATCACCTGCTGGTGGTGGCGCTGATCCTCGCCACCTGCGGCTACTCGGTCTGGTTGTGGACGCTCGGTGAAATCGGCATCGGCGCCGTGGCCGCCGTCACGGCCATGGCGCTGCGCGTCAGCGGCATGTCGCATTGGGTGATGTGGGAGATGGCCTCGCTGTTCGAGAACGTAGGCACGGTCCAGGACGGCATCGGCACCCTCACGCGCGCCCGCATCGTGGTGGACCGGCCGGACGCGACTCCCTTGCAAGTAACGCGTGGCGAGGTGAAGTTCGAGCGGGTGAGCTTCAGCTATGGCAGGAAGCGCTCGCCCGTGATCCCGGATTTCTCGCTCACGGTGCGGCCCGGCGAGAAGATCGGCCTGATCGGGCGCTCGGGCGCCGGCAAGTCGACACTGGTGAACCTGCTGCTGCGCTTTTACGACCTCGACAGCGGGCGGATTCTCATCGACGGCCAGGACATCGCCCAGGTGACGCAGGACAGCCTGCGCAGCCACATCGGCATGGTGACGCAGGACACGTCGCTGCTGCACCGTTCGGTGCGCGACAACATCCTGTACGGCCGGCCGACGGCGAGCGAGGAGGAGATGGTTCGCGCGGCGCAACGCGCCCACGCCCACGAGTTCATCGCCGGGCTGTCGGACCTGCATGGCCGCAAGGGTTACGACGCGCACGTGGGCGAGCGCGGCGTGAAGCTGTCGGGCGGGCAGCGCCAGCGCATCGCCATCGCGCGGGTCATGCTGAAAGACGCGCCCATCCTGCTGCTCGATGAGGCCACCAGTGCACTCGACTCCGAGGTGGAGGCCGCGATCCAGGCCAGCCTCAACGAATTGATGCACGGCAAGACGGTGATCGCGATTGCCCACCGCCTATCCACTATCGCCGCGATGGACCGGCTGGTGGTGATGGATCAGGGCCGCGTGGTCGAGGAAGGCGATCACCGCAGCCTGCTCACGCAGGGCGGCCTGTATGCGCGGCTGTGGTCGCACCAAAGCGGCGGCTTTCTCGGCGAGAACACAAGCGTCGCAATCGATGACTAAGCCGGCCAGCCAGGCACTGTCGGGCGACCGTCTGGTCGCGCGGGATTTCATGGGCGAGTCGCAGGACATTGCGGCGATGCTGATCGGAGCCGTGTTGCTCGTCGACGGCGTCGGCGGGCGCATCGTCGAGACCGAGGCCTATGACCGCGCCGATCCGGCCTCGCACAGTTTTTCGGGGCCGACGCCCCGCAACGAAGTGATGTTCGGGCCGCCGGGACGCGCCTACGTGTATCGCTCTTACGGCATCCATTGGTGCCTGAACTTCGTCTGCCGGGAAGAAGGGCACGGCGCCGGGGTGCTGATTCGCGCGGTCGAACCGCTGCAGGGCCTGGACAGGATGCGGACCCGCCGCGGGCTCGACGATCCGCGGCTGCTGTGCTCGGGGCCCGGCCGCGTGGGGCAGGCACTCGGTATCACCCACGAACTCAACGGCCTGCGGCTCGACCACGCGCCGTTTGAAGTGCTGCGCGCTACGGCTGCGGTGACGGTCATGGCAGGTCCCCGCATTGGCATTTCCAAAGGGGTGGAAGTGCATTGGCGATTCGGCCTCGAGGGCTCGCGCTTCCTCAGCCGGCCGTTTCCGCGCTGAGTTGGTGCATCGCAGCGATGCCTTGCTGCTGCATGGGTATTCGCTTCGCAACGTTAAATTCACTGCCGGATGTATATCTTGTTTCCGGTTGCTGACGTATGCTTTGATTTCGAACGCGCAGCGTAGGATTTCAGGCATGGAGCGCATCAGCGCCTACAAAGGCTACTTCATCGCAGCGTACACGGTGGAAGCCGGCAAGCAATTCGTCGGCTATGCAAAGGTGTGTGCCGCAGAGCCTGAGAGCGTGTGGAACGTGCAAGCGGTCGAAAAGCTGACCAGCGCGAGCGCCCACAGCGAACTGGAAGCGGTCGCAGCCGCCGAACAGAAAGCCCGCCGCGCCATCGCCGAACTCACCACGGGCTGGGATTCAGGCACCGCGCCCGGCGCGCTCGAAAACTGATGCTGGTCAGCGCGGTGCGCCGCGCACGATCACCCGCTTACCCGTCTGCTCGATCGTCACCGGCGGGTCCCGCAACTCAGTTATGACGGGGCTCGGACCCGCACCCATGACTGAAGTATTCGAGCGCGCGGCAGCCATGCGCGTATCGGGGATCACTGTCAGGCCCGGCGCCAGGTTGGCGTCGCGCGGTTGAACCAGCGCGATGCCGCCTTCCAGCTGCCGATGAGGCATACCCATCGACACGGCGGTACGCTCATCGGTGAACAAGGGAGATTGCGTGGTCGTGTCGATCGTGCGCTGGCGCGCGGCGACCGTGCTGGTGACCGGGCATTGCGGTTCGGTGTCGAACACCATGTGCCCGCCGGGAAAGCGCGAGGGCAAGGTCTCGTGAAGCGGCCGCCTCATGTCCACCGGAGCATCCAGCGATTGATACACCACCCGATCGGATCGGTCGTACACGGTGTAGCAGGCGCTCGCCTGGAATGACGCCGCACCAAGCACGGCACCTAGCAGCAGATAAGCATGTCGCATGTGAGCTCCCGGGCCTCGATGAGGCACATCAGATGAGGCAACGATGCGGGGGCGGCGCCGCGCATCTTGCAGGCCTGCAGAGCATGTTGATGTAAGCAGTTTTCCCCACTGCCGCTGAGTCACTCCTGCCAGACCGGCGGATGGCTGCCGGGCGGCATCGAAGGCCGCTCCCAGCACGCAGGGTTGCGATCGAGCTGCGCGCTGTGGCGCAAGGCGCGCAGTTCGCCGAACCCGCTGGTACTGGTTTCCAGAAAAGGTTCGAGGGGCGGCTTTGCCACGAGCGCGCCGCCCTCCACACGCCCCAGGCCGCGCAACCAGTGCCCTGTTTGCGCCAACGATACCTGCACGTGCCAGCTGCCGCCCTCGCGCTGCTGTCGATGTAAGGCCGCGGCGGCGCCCATTGCCATCAGGTACCCGCTGGCCTCGTCCAGGATCTGCATCGGCATCGGGCGCGGCCTGGCATCGCCGAACGCTTGTGCCTCGGCCTGGTTGAAGCCCATCGCGGTCTGAACCAGCGAATCGAAGCCGCGGCGTTGCGCCCAGGGTCCTTGTGTGCCGTAGGCCGACAAGGAGACGTAGACCGCGCCGGGGCGGCGGCTGGCGATGTCACCGGGGCCGAAGCCCAACGATTGCAGTGCGCCGGGCCGATAGCCCTGGATGAAAACGTGCGCATCGTCCAGCAGCGCGTGCATCGACTCCCGCCCGCTGCGCTCGCGCAAGTCCAGGTGCACCGATCGCTTGCCACGGCTGGTGTCGGCGATCGCCTCGATGTTCGGAAGATGCGGCGAATTCACCAGCATCACGTCGGCGCCGTAGGCGGCGAGCGCCTTGCCGCCCACCGGGCCCGCCAGGATGCGGGTAAGGTCGAGCACCTTGATGCCGTGCAGCGGCCTTTGCTCCTGGTTCAGCTTGGGCAACTGGAGCGGCGGCGCATCGCCGATGCGCTCGATCGTCATCAGCGGCTGCGCG
>JAQGMT010000461.1 GCA_028292185.1 Ramlibacter sp.
GCTTCCTCGAGCATTCGCGGGTGTTCTATTTCCGCAGCGGCGGCGACGAGGAACTGTACCTGTCCAGCGCCGATTGCATGAACCGCAACATGCTGCGGCGCATCGAGCTCGCCTGGCCTGTGATGGATCCCAAGCTGCGCCGCCGCATCGTCGACGAGTGCCTGGTGGCCTGCCTCTATGACGAGCGGGACGCCTGGGACCTGATGCCCGATGGCCACTACAAGCGCGTCAAGACCGCCTTGTCCCCGGCGGCGCCGGGGGCGCAACAAGCGCTGATGGCTCGCTATGCAGCCCCTCCCGGGCAGGAAAATCCATGGATCTGATCTTCTGGCGTCACGCCGAGGCCGAAGACGGCGCCCCCGGCGACGATGACATGCAGCGGCCCTTGACCACCCGCGGCGAAAAACAGGCGACGCGGGTCGCGGTGTGGCTCGACCGACAGTTGCCGGATGGCGCGCGCATCCTGAGCAGCCCGGCGCTGCGCTGCGAGCAGACCGCGATGGCCCTCGGCCGCAAGTACAAGCTACGGGAGGAGCTGGCGCCGGACGCATCGCCTGCAGGCATCCTGGAAGCAGCGCAATGGCCGGATGCGAAGCAGCCGGTGGTGCTGGTCGGCCATCAACCCCTGCTCGGACAGGCCATCGCCAGCCTGCTGAAGCTGCGCGCCGACGGCTGCCCGATGCGAAAAGGCTCCGTGTGGTGGCTGCGCAGCCGCGAACGCGACGGGGACCAGCAGACGGTGGTGGTGGCGGTGCGTTCGCCCGACGCCCTGTAGCGTCCTAAGCCTGCGCCGGACGCCCGGTCTTGATCGCCGGGACCGCCCGTAGCGCGGCCAGGAACGCGGCGTCGCTCATTGCCGCCAAGGCCTTGATCCCGGCGCGCAGCACTTCGCTCTTTTTCGCCGGCGCGCCGGCCTTGGCCGCCCGCTGCTTGAGCTCGTCGAGCACGGTGTACTCGATCTTGGGAATGGTGAAGCTGTCGCGGACCAGCTTGGGCTTCTTGGGCTTGCTCGCCTTGGCGGGCTTGACTTCGGCCTTCAAGGGCTTGGCGGGCGCCTGGGCCACCGGCTTGGTTGCCCGGACGGCCTTGCGCGCCGGCGCCGTGCGGGTTGCGCTGCGCGCTGCCACCGATTTCTTTGCGCTTGCCATGGATCTCCGCCTTCTTCAGTAAACAAGGTAAACAGTTTATACCGTTTAAGGCCAAGCTCGCAGGCCGCCGCGGGCGGTCATTCCAGGTCCAGGGCCCAGGTCGTCTTCTGCCACGCCTTGACTTCTTCGCGCAGCAAATGCGCTGACTGCGGAAAGGAACTGGCCCATCGGGCCGGCAGGCGCAAGGCCATGCGCTGGCCCGAGGCGGTGAGGCGCAGCCCCGCGAGATCGGGATTGCGGCGGGCGTGGCACAGAAGGACTGCCAGGCGCAGGCACACCAGCTGCTGCACGAAAGCCACATCGCCGAAGTCCGCGTCCAGCTTGCGCAGCTTGCCGCGGTGGCCCAGCACCAGCAGGCCCAGGCGGTGCAGCTCAGGCTGGGCGAAGCCGGCGGCGTCGGCGTTGTCCAGGATGTAGCAGCCGTGCTTGTGATAGTCGCTGTGCGAGATATAGCTGCCGATTTCGTGCAGCCGCGCCGCCCACGCGAGTTCGCGCTCGTGCGGCGAGGCTTCAGCCTCCGTGCCGGCGGCGCGCAACTGGCGCAGCAATTCGCCGCCCACCTGGGCGACGCGCCGCGACTGCGCCATGTCGGCGCCGAATTTGGTGGCCAGGCGTTCGACGGTCGCCGAGCGGATGTCGGTCGCGCCGTCCTCCCGGTCGAGCAGGTCGTACAACACGCCGTGGCGCAAGGCGCCCGCTGCCACGTGCATTTCCCGCACCTCCAACAGCACGAACAAGGCCCGCAGGATGCTCGCTCCGCCGCCGATGACGGCGCGCCGGTCCTCCTTCAGGCCGTCCAGCCGCAGGCGCTCGGCGCTGCGCGCATTCAACAGCTGGCCGACCAGCCAGTCCAGCCCCGCGCGCGTGATCTTTCCCTGCTCACCGCCGGCTGCGGCGAGGATGTCGCCGACGGCGCCGACGGTGCCCGATGAACCATAGGCAATGTCCCACTGCGCGGCGCCATAGGCGGCCAGGGTTTCGTCCAGCACGGCCTGGGCGGCCACCTCGGCGCGCTCGAACGCCGCCGCCGTGAATTCGCCCTGCGGAAAGTAGCGCATCGACCAGTTGACGCTGCCCACGCGCAGGCTCTCCATCTCCCTGGCATCGAACTGCCGCCCCAGGATCAGCTCGGTCGAACGCCCGCCGATGTCCACCACCAGGCGTCGCTCGTCGGACTGCGGCAGCAGGTGCGCCACGCCCTGGTAGATCAGGCGGGCTTCCTCGCGCCCGGAGATCACCTCGATCGGAAAGCCGAGGCCCGCGCTGGCGCGCCGCAGGAATTCCTCGCGGTTACGCGCCTCGCGCAGCGTCTGCGTCGCGACCGCTCGCACTTGCGTGCGCTTGAACCCCGCCAGGCGCTCGCCGAAGCGGGCCAGGCAGTCCAGCCCGCGGCGCATGGCCTCTTCGGTCAGATTGCGCTCGTCGTCCAGGCCGCCGCCCAGGCGGACGGTTTCCTTCAGGTATTCGGTGCGGGTGATCTGGCCATGCTCGAAGCGGCCGATCTCGAGGCGAAAGCTGTTGGAGCCGAGGTCGACGCCGGCGAGCAGGGTTCCGTTGTGCATG
>JAQGMT010000466.1 GCA_028292185.1 Ramlibacter sp.
TGCTGTTCATCGTGCGAGCCGGCAGCACGCGCAAGGCCAACATCCGCGATGCCCTGCGGCGCCTGCGCCTCTCGGGGCTGGCGCCCCGCGGCGCGGTGTTGACGTTCGCCCCAGCGCGGGCACTGCAGGGATATGGCGCGTACTACGGCTACGGCGCCGATCCGCACAACCCAAAAACTGCGCTCTCGGGACAAAGTTCCTGAGCCGCCGACAAGCGCCGTATGAACTCAGCGTTTGCCGGGCGCAAGCAAATCGAATCGGCACTGCTCGACTATCATCGCGCGCCCGGCCAATATCCTTTGCAGCTGCGTCGCCCGGAGATCCTGTTCTCGTCCTTGAAGAAAGTGCTCCAGTTGGCGAGCGGGCGCCTGCCCGACGGCCAGATGCCGCCAAGCCTGGCGGTGCAGCGGGCCGCGGGCTTTTTTGTGTCCACCGCGCTGCTCCACCCTGCCGCGGACCACTACACCTTGCTGGGCTTGGCGCCATCCGCCAACGCTGCGGCCATCAAGGAACGGTACCGCCAGATGATGCGGCTGATGCATCCGGACTTCGCAAGCAGCGCCGGCGGCGCTCACTGGCCGCCTGACGCGGCATCGCGCATCAACCAGGCCTACGAAGTGCTGGCTCGTGACGCGCAACGTCGCACTTATGACGAGCAGCTCGTTCGCCCATCGGCGCCCGCGCCGCTCATGGGCACGCTGTCGGCAGCGCGCCTGAAGGCGGCCGCGGGCCGAGCGCCCAGGCCGGACCCGCGCCGGGTGTTGAGACGCGTGGCCGGGGCTTTTGGCGGGCTGGCGGCAGCGGCATTGCTGGCCGCATTCCTTGTGCGTGGTCACGATGCAGAGAGCTTGGTGCAGCGGGCAACAGCCCCGGCCTTGCCGAAAATCGCCACTGCGCTTGAAAGCGGCCTGGCCTCCGTGACGGCGATGCCGCCGGTTGCCGAGAGGATCGCGTTGGCCGAGAGCGTCCCGCCTGCTGCGATGCCGTCGCCAAATCTCGAAGCGCCCCAAATCGTCTCACCTCGTCCCGCTGAACCGCCAGCAACGATCGCGCCACTTGCGGCCGCGTCGATGTCCTTGCGCACCAGCGCAGCGTTGGCCGAGCGGGCGCCGGATCGACCACCGCCGGCGCCCCGTGCCGCGCCGGTATTCGCCCAGGCACCGGCCCTTTCCAGCGCGCCGGCATCACCGCCGTCACGGCGCGAGGCGGTACCCAATGTCACGATGGCGGAGGCCCACGCACTCTTGTCGGTGCTGCTGCAGCAGCTGGAAAGTGGCTCTGCCGAGCGCGTCCTGAGCGGCTTGGAGCGCAGCGCACGCAACTCGCCGACCGCACAAGCGCTGGCCCGGCAGTATGGCGACCTGGTGGACGGTGCACGGTCGATCAAGGTCGCCAATGTGCAGTTGCATGGTGAACCACGCGAAGAGCGCCTGCTGGTCAAAGGCCAGGTCTTGCTGGAGATTGGCGAATCCGCGCAAATGCACACCGGCGAGCTGGCCCTTGAGGCGGAATTCGCCAAGCGCAATGGCGCTGTGGTGATGACGCGGCTGGGGCGTGCGCAGGCAAGCGGGGCGGCCGCGCAATGAGTGCGGTGTATGCACCGCCGTCACTTGCGGGCACCAGGCATGCACGCTCGCTGCTGCTGGCCGCATTGGGCATCGCGGGTGCCGCGCTGCTGGCCCCGCAGTTGATCGCCGTCAATCTCGCGCAAGCCTGCATCGTCAACGACACGCCTTACCTCGATCTGTGCCCCGCCGCACCCGCGGCACGCGAAGAGCGCGCAGCGCAGGCGAGAGCACGAATCGCCGAGAGTCCCGGGGACGCCAGGGCTTACGTGGGCCTGGCCTTTGCGGATGCTTCGGCCAGCGCGCCGCGGATCCTGCAAGCCGCCGCGCGGGTCGCGCCCGCGGACGCAAACGTCGCGACCCTCAGCGCAGCCAGGGCGTTGGAACGCGGGGACTTTCCCACCGCGATCGCGCCGCTCGTGGACCTGGTGGAATACAGCAACAACGACCGGGCGGCGCTGGTCTTGGCGCGGCTCATCGGAAGCGGCCAATGGCAGCTCCTGGCCGAACATGTAAGGCCGGGAACGAAATGGCTGCACAGCGTCCTGGCGCACATGCCGCGAGCCGAGCGACCGGTCTCAACCGCCCTTCCGCTGATCGTGCTCGCGCTGGACAAGGGAATCTTCACGCCGGCCGACCTGATGCCGCATGTGCGTCAGATGAAGGCGGCGGGTGCATGGGGCGACGCCTACAGCCTGTGGGTGGCGCTGCACGCGGGCGCATCACCCACCCTGTACAACGCCAGCTTCGACGAGCCCTTCGAGGCCGACGGATTCGACTGGGAGGTGGGGACGCAGCAGCCCATCGGCCAGTCCGGCGCCCAGGTGCGGCGGACATCCGAAGAACAGCGAGGCCCGGTGCTGGAGATTCGATTCACCGGCCGGCCCTTCCTGGTGCCCCTGGTGCGACAGCATTTGTTTCTTGCCCCGGGCCGCTATCGCCTGCGAGGCGACTACAAGAGCAGCCAGCTACGGATCGAACACGGCCTCGCGTGGACGATGCGTTGCACAGCGACGACGGTATCCGCGCAATCCGCAAGCCTGGGCGACACCGGAAATCAGTGGCAGCGCTTCGAGTTCGAATTTGCGATCCCGGCCAATTGCGGCTGGGTCGCCAGCCTGCAGCTGGAAACCATCGCGCCCTTCGAAGCCGCGGTGGGCAGCCGCGGCCGGGCCTCGTTCGACGCGTTCTCGCTCGAAAAACTGGAGCAATGAATGCGCAGCCGCCTTCCTGCCGCGTTGACCGGGTCTGAAGCTTCTTCTATAGTGAAAAAGGCCTTGCGTGAGCAAGCCATTGGAGTCCTCATGTTCACCCGATCGTTGTCCGTGCTCGCCTGCCTGATGCTGGCCGGTGCCGTGGGCGCCCAGGTCGCCACTACGCGCCCGGCCCCGGCAAAGCGGGTACTGGGCAAGGCCACTGACGTAAACGGCCTGATAACGGTCAGCGATCAATGGAACGTCAGCCGAGTGGTTGTCAACACCCCGGTCGTCGAGCACAGCCGGTTCGTCACCAGCTCCAGCGGCTCGGTCACGCTGCGAATGGACGACGGTTGCGATATCGAGCTCAAGCCCAATCAAGCGTTGACGTTCGATCGCGAGAACTCGTGCTCGGTGCTTTGGGCTTCGATCGAGTCGCTGGGAAGTTCAACGGGGATGCTGGGCGCCAGCGGCCTCGCTGGCGGCTTGCTGGGTGCCGGCGCATCGGGGCCGTTCGCCGTCGGGGAGCTGGCCTTGCTGCTGATGGGCAATCGGGGCTCGGGTGGCACTACCGTTGGCGCGGGTGCCGGCGCCCAAGGCGGGGGTGGCAACCTCCCGAACGGCAGCACCCCAGGCGGCGGCAACCCTGCTGACAACGGCGGCAACCCTCCCGGGGGCGGGGACCCTGGCGGGAATCCTGCTGACGGAGGAGGTGGCACCATCCCCACACTGCCGCCCGCCATCAGCCCTCACTGACCTTTGACAATCCGCGCAAAACGGGGCTCTTGGGCCCCGTTGCGCTTTTCACCGGCCTGCTGTTGCTGCTGGCAGCCCCGCTGATGCGCGGAGGCAATCGCTAT
>JAQGMT010000472.1 GCA_028292185.1 Ramlibacter sp.
CAGGCCCATGACGATCTGCGCCATGATGAAGGCGGCCCAGTCGTTGCGAATCTTCGGCGGATCGCCCGGGCGTGTCAGCAGCCAGCTGTAGATCGACCACGAGGCAGTGGCCACCAGCACGTAGACGTCGCCGGGCACGAGGCGCACCTGCAGCAGCAATTGCCAGTCGCCACGGCTGAGCACCACCAGCACACCCGCGATCGACAACACGGCGCCGGCAAGCTGGCGCTGCGTGACGCGCTGGCCGAAGAAGAGCGCGCCCATGCCCATCATCCACACCGGCACACTCGATGCGACCAGCGTCACATTCAACGGGGTCGAGGTTTGCAGCGCCAGGTATTGCAATGCGTTGTAGCAGCCCACCCCCAGAAAGCCCAGCAGCGCGAAGCGCTTCCAGTGCTGCCACAGCCCGCTGCCTGGCCGCAGCACCCAGCCGGCGAACGGCAGCAGCACCAGGAACGCGAGTCCCCAGCGCAGCAAGTTGAGCGTGGCGGGGGGCACCATGCCGCTGATCAGCCGACCCACCACGGCGTTCCCTGCCCACAGCACGGGCGCGAGGGTCAGCATCAGGGCTGTCGAAAAACTCAAGCTCTGGTTCATGGCAAGCTGCGACTGTATCGGTTCGCGCCGGCCCGGGGTTTTGGCGAAGGCCGCTGATTCGTGGCAGGATGGCGCCCGTCCATCACCCCAGGAATTTCCATGACCAGAGCCATACGAATCGAACAGCACGGCGGACCCGAACAGATGAAGCTCATCGACGTCAGCGTCGGCGACCCGGGGCCTGGCGAAATCCGTATCCGGCACAAAGCCGTCGGACTGAATTTCATCGACGTCTACCAGCGCAGCGGCCTGTACCCGATGCCGATGCCGCTGAATCTTGGAATGGAGGCCTCCGGCATCGTCGAAGCCGTCGGCTCCGGCGTGACCCACCTCAAGGCCGGCGATCGCGCGGCCTACGCCAGCCATCCGCCGGGCAGCTACTGCGAAGCTCGCGTGATGCCCGCCAAGAACGTCTGCAAGCTGCCGGATGCGATCGACTTCGACACCGGCGCGGCGATGATGCTCAAGGGACTCACCGCGCAATACCTGCTCAAGCGCACCCAGCCGCAAGGCGGCCTGAAAGAGGGTGACTTCCTGGTGTTCCACGCGGCTGCGGGCGGCGTCGGCCTGATCGCCTGCCAGTGGGCGCGCGCGATGGGCCTGAAGCTGATCGGCACGGCCGGTTCGCAGGCCAAGTGCGCGCTGGCCAAGGAGAACGGCGCTGCCCACGTCATCGATTACACGAAAGAAGATTTCGTGGCCCGGGTCAAGGAGATCACCGGCGGCAAAGGCGTGAAGGTGGTCTACGACTCGGTCGGCAAGGACACCTTCGACAAGTCGCTCGATTGCCTGCAGCCGTTCGGGCTGCTGGCGAGCTTCGGCGCAGCGTCGGGTCCGCCGGCGCCGATGAACGTCGGCACGCTGGCCGCCAAGGGCTCGCTGTTCGTGACACGCCAGACGCTGTTCACCCACATCGCCACGCGCGAAAGGAACCAGGAGATGGCCGACGACCTGTTCGCCGCCGTCACCAGCGGCAAGGTGAAGATCCACATCGACCAGCGTTATCCCCTCGAGCAGGTGCAACAGGCGCACCAGGACCTCGAGGCGCGCAAAACCACCGGGTGCACCATCCTTACCTTGTGAACACGGGCCTGCCCGCCGCATGGCGCGCGGCGCTGCGCGCCCGCGCCGACCAGGCACCGGGGCGCCCGAGGGTGCCGCTGTGGGCCGGCACGGCGCGCATCGGCTCGGTCGAGCCCACGTTCTTGCCCGATGCGTTGCCGCACGGCCTTGTCGGCGCGGCGGGTCTGGTGCAGCCGGCGCGCCGCGGCGCCGAATACGGCTGGCAGGTGAATGGGCCGCTGACCGAGACGCTCAATGAACTCGCGATCGCGATGAGGGAAGCGGGCGTGGCGCACGCGTGGCGCGACGAACAGCTCGCGGTCACCGATGAACGCGGCGACACCTTGGGCACGATCGAACGCGCGATCGTGCGTCCCTTGGGCATCACCACGTTCGCCGTTCACCTGGCCGGCGTGTCACCCGATGGCCGCCACTGGGTGCAGCAGCGCGCCCTCACCAAGCCCAATGATCCAGGCCTGTGGGACACCTTGGCGGGCGGCATGATCCCGGCATCCGACTCCACGCAAGAGGCGCTGGCGCGCGAGACCTGGGAAGAGGCCGGCCTGCAGGTCGAACAGCTGGTGGACGTGCAGCGCGGCGGCCGCATCGACATCTGCAGGCCCAGCGGCGACGGGCCGCACGGCTATGTCGTGGAGCAGGTGCACTGGTACCGCTGCGTCGTGCCGGAAGGCGTGTCGCCGGCCAACCAGGATGGCGAGGTCGCGCAGTTTCGCCTCATGCCCGTGAACGAACTCTGCGACGCGCTGGTGCGTGAACATTTCACAGTGGAAGCCGCGCTGATCCTCGTTGCGGCAGGCGTGTAGGCGCTGTCTCGCTTTTCCATAGCAGCGCTGAACGAACTTTCCTACAGGTGCTAGGCCTTGGGGCTTGCACCCTGCCCAAGCGTTAGCCGCTAGATTGGCATCGATCGAAACGAACAATCGCGCGGGACGCGAGCCCCGTCGCTTGGAGATAGCTATGAAGTTCCGTGCCTACATCGTCGAGGACAGCCCGACGATCCGCGACAACCTCATCGAGACCTTGCAGGAACTGGCGCTGGTGGATGCCGTCGGCACCGCCGAGACCGAGCATGAAGGCAAGCAATGGCTGGCGCAGAACGACGCCTACTGGGACCTGGCCATCGTCGACCTGTTCCTGAAAGAGGGCAGCGGCCTGAACATCCTGGAAGCGTGCCGCGCGCGGCGGCCGACGCAGAAGATGGTGGTCCTGAGCAATCACGCGACCAACGACGTGCGTTGGCGCTGCGCGCAGCTGGGCGCCGATGCGGTGTTCGACAAGTCCACCGAAATCGAGAAGCTGGTGGACTACTGCGTCAGCGAGCGGGTCAAAGGCGAGCCTGGGAAACGCTAGACACGCTGGGCGGCCCTTCGGCCAGCTGCGCCTGCCGCAGGCGGCTGGGGGCCAGCGCGCCGGCCGACTCGAGGATCGGGTAGGCGATCAGGCAGATGTGCGAATTGATGCGCTTCAAGTCGCTGATCAGGTCGATGTGCAGCGAGCTGGTCTCGATGCTCTGCACGCTGTTGCCGGATAAGCGGGTGAGGTGCGAGGCCGCGTAGGCGCGTTCCAGTTCGCCGAAGCGCGCCTTCTCCTGCAGCAGCTTCTGCGCGTCGCGCACCGAGCCGTTGAGAAACACGCTCATGCCCAGGCGCAGGTTGTCGATCAGGCGCGCGTGCAGCTCGCAGATCTCGGCCATGCCCGCTTCGGAGAAGCTGCGGCCCTTCATGATCTTCTTGTCCTCGATGTCGATCAGGATGCGCTCGATGATGTCGCCGACCTGCTCCATGTTGATGGTGAAGCTGATGATGTCGGTCCAGCGCCGGCTCTCCTC
>JAQGMT010000256.1 GCA_028292185.1 Ramlibacter sp.
GGGCGGCGTTGCCGCCGCCGATCACCAGCACGTCGATCAGGCGGTTCGCTCAGGTGGGGGGCTGGTGAGGTAGGTGCCGCGCCCGCTCGCGATCAGCGCGCCGGCGTCGTCGAAGATCTGCGCCTCGCACACCGAGAACTGCCGTCCCAGTTTGATGACGCGCCCCTTAGCTACCAGGTCGCCCGGTTTGGCGAGTTTGTGATAGTCCACCCGCATGTCGATCGTCGGCACCGGCCGGCCGATGCTTTTCACCAGCGCGAAGTCGGCGGCGAAATCGATCAGCGCGGCCAGGATGCCGCCATGCGTCTGATTGAGCTTTGGATTGGCAACCCACTCCTCGCGCCACTTCGCGCGCACCTCGATCGATTGCTCCTCGACTGCGAGCACCTGCAGGCCGAGCCAGCGCAGATACGGGCCGCGGTCGATCAGCTCCTGGACTTCTTGCAGCGTCATGGTTTCAGGCCTTCACGGGTTCGCGCAGTTCGCGGGCGCGCGCTTCGAGCACGCGCCGGTCGATCTTGCCGACGGTGTTCAAGGGCAGCGCGTCGACGAAATGCACCTGACGCGGATATTGGTAAGGCGGCGCGTTCTTCAGCGCATGCTGCTTCACGTCCTCCTCGGACAGCTGCGAGCCCTTGCGCCGCACGATGAACGCGACCGGCAGCCGGTGCTTGATCACGTCGGGCACTGGCACCACGGCCGCCTGCTCGATGTCACTGTGCCGCTCGAGCATCAGCTCGACTTCCAGCGGATAGATGTTGTGGCCGCTGCACACGAACATGTCGTCGGACCGGCCGATGAAGTAGTACCAGCCTTCGTCGTCGCGCCGCAGGATGTCGCCCGTGTTGTACCAGCCGTCCTGGATGCGCCTGGCGGTCTCTTCGGCGTTCTTGACGTAGCCGTTCATCATGCCGGGGCCCCGCACGTGCAGCGTGCCGAAATTCGCGTCGGAGCCGCCGACCAGCCGGAACTCGTTGCCGGCAACGGGATAGCCCACGGAATGGCGCGGCCGCAGCTTGCCTTGCGGATGCTTGCCGAACAGCGCCGCGCTCACTTCGGTGATGCCGAAGATCAGCACGACCTCGGCGTTGGGCACCCACTCGTGCACCTGGTCGATCAGTTCGTCCGAAGCCGGTGCGCCGCCCATCGTGGCCAGGCGCACGTGCGAGTAGTCGTTGCCCTGCAGCAGGTCGCGGTGCTGCAGCATCATGGCGAACATGGTCGGCACGCCGGACACCACCGTGCAGTGATATTCGTTGGCGCTCTGGAGATACTTGCGCGCGTCGAACTTGCGCATCAGGATCAGCGTCGAGCCGCCAACCAGCACGCACTTGATCGAGTTCATGCCGTGCTTGTGATACAGCGGCGCCGCCACGACCATGGAGTCCTGCGCGCAGAAGTCGCGCCCGCGGGAAATGTTCTCGGCCACCCAGACGTGCGCCCGATGCGACAGCATCGCGCCCTTCGGCCTGCCGGTCGAGCCGGAGGTGTAGGCGTGGAACGCGACCTCGCCGTCCTCGGGCACGATGGCGGTGAATTCTCCGGCGACCTTGAAGACCTCGTAGCTGTCGGCGCCCGAGCCGTCGAACTCGACCACCGGCATGCCCGCGGGCAGCAGCTTGCGCAGCGCCGCTTCGCAGAACACAAGCTGCACTTCCGAGTTTTCCGCCACCCATTCGACCACGTCCCTGGGCTGCAGCATGTTGATCAGCACCGGCACGACGCCGGCACGCATCACGCCGTAGAACACCTCGAGGAACTCGGCCCGGTTGCCCGAGAGGACGCCCACCCGTTGGCCGCGCTGCAGGCCGCGCCGCAAGATGCCGCGCGCGACCGCATCGCAGTTCGCGTGGTATTGGCGGTAGCTGATCTCGCGCGGCGCGTCGCCGCAGAGATCGATAACCGCGGGGCGGTCCTGGTCGCGGAACTCGATCCCGATGCAGCCCAGGTTGTTGACGGATGTGCTCATAGGGTGACGATCACTTTCCCGAACACGCGGCGCTCCTCCAGCAGGCGCACGCCTTCGGCCGCCTCGGACAGCGTCATCACGTGCTCGATCACCGGGGCCAGCCGCTTGTTCGCGACGAAGTCGAGGCAGGCGACGATGTCCTCGGGCAGGTAAGCGCGCGAGCCGATGATCGTCATCTCGCGGAACCAGAGGAAGCGCACGTCGATGGGACACAGGTGCCCGGCCGTGGAGCCGCAGGTCAGGATGCGGCCGTCCACGGCCATGCAGCGTTGCGTCGGAATCCAGGTGTCGCCGCCGGTGAAGTTGATGGCGACGTCGACCCCCTTCTTGCCGGTCGCGGCCCAGACCGCCCTTGAGAAATCCGGGTTGGCGGCGTAGTCGATCACGTGATCGGCGCCGAGTGCCTTGAGCTTGCGCGCCTTGTCGTCGCTGCTGGTGCAGGCGTACACCTCGGCCCCCGCCATCTTGGCGAACTGCAGGCACGACACGCCGACGCCGCCGGAAGCGCCCAGGATCAGGACGCGCTCGCCGGCCTTGATCTGCCCGCGCGTGAAGAGCATGCGGTGCGAGGTGCCGTAGGCGATGGGAAGTGCCGCGGCTTCCTCGAACGTGACCGCCGCGGGAATCTCGATGAGCTGGCGCTGATCGACCGCGATGTATTCGCACAAGCCGCCGTTGCCATGTTCGCCGAGCACGCCGCCTTCGGGAAAGCGCGGAAAGAGCACCACCCGCTTGCCGATCCAGCCGCGGTCCACGCCCTCGCCCACTTCGCGCACGAAACCGGCCACATCGCCGCCGGGAATGCGAGGCATCTTCGTGGGCAGGTCCGGCATGCCGTGCAGCACGAACACGTCCATGTAGTTCAGGCCGCAGGCCTTGATCTCCACCAGCGCCTGGTTCGCGGCGGCCTGGGGGACCGGCCAGCGGTCCATCTTCATTTGTTCGACGCCTCCATGCTGCTGGATGGCGACCACTCGCATCGTGGCTGTCATAAAACTCGCTTCGCTTCAAACGCTCCCGCGCCGACCTTGGCCCGGATGGCTCGAGCGATCGTACGGAAGGGGTTGATGTCCCACAAATTGTTCATTTTGCTCGATTGATCAGATTTGGCGATGAATCCTGCGCCGAGCTCAGCAGTCTACTTATCGGCCAATCCGAACAATGCACAAAAACTTCCTGTTTGTCCGCCATAGCGGCGAGGCCTACAGTTTGCCGACCCGCAGCCCACCCAACCAACGAACCACCAAGCTCCCATGCCTGTCGAAACCCCAGCCTGGCACGACATCGTCGTGAAGGTGCTCAAGGCCAACCAGGTGAAGCTGGTTGCATACGTTCCCGACAACGTGCTGGCGCCGCTCCTTCGCGCGCTGCACGCCGACCCCTACTTCACCGTGCTGGCCCCGGCGCGGGAAGAAGAAGCAGTGGGGATTGTCACGGGCGCCTACATGGGCGGCGTGCGCGGCATCGTGCTGATGCAGACCAGCGGCTTCGCGACTTTGGCCAACGCCCTCGCCTCGCTGGTCGCGCCGTACCGCATCCCGCTGCTGATGATGATTTCAGAGCGCGGCACGCTGGGCGATCATCAGCTGGGCCAGGCGATGGTCTGCCGGACGATGCGGCCCATCCTGGACAGCATGGGCATCGAGCAGTTCGGCATCGAGCGGCTCGACGACGTGGAGTTCGTGGTCGACCGGATGATCCAGCAGGCCTTCGCCACGCAGGCCCCGGCCGCCATGATCCTGTCGCCGCTGCTCACCAAGAAAAGCACCGCCGATTCGGCCGCCTAGGAGACCCACCGTGATGAGCACGAACGACACCACCCGCGCCGACGCCAAGGTCATGAACCGCTCCGACCTGACGCGCCGCCTGGTCGCCCAGCTGCACCGCCAGGAAGCGGTGATTGGCGGGGTCGGCTATAACAACTTCGACCTCTGGGCCGCCGGGCAGCGCCCCGAGAACTTCTACATGCTGGGCAGCATGGGCCTGGCAGCGCCCATCGCGATGGGCGTGGCGCTCGCGCAGCCCCAGCGCACGGTGTTCGCACTTGAAGGCGACGGGTCCCTGCTGATGCAGCTCGGCGCCCTCGGCTCGATTGCCGCCGCGCGCCTGAAGAACCTGTGCGTCGTCGTCTTCGACAACGGCGTCTACGCCATCACCGGCAGGCAGCCGACGCTCTCGGCCTCCACCGTGGACTTCGTGGCAGTGGCGCGCGGCTGCGGCCTGGCGCAGAGCGCCTGGGCCACCGACGAGGCCGACTTCGAGGCGCGCGTCGCCACCGCCCTCAACGGCAACGGGCCGTCGCTGATCGCCGCGCGGATCGACGAGCAAAAGGCGGCCGGCACCACCGACCGCGACCCCGTCCGGATCCGCCAGCGGTTCATGGATGCACTGGCGGCACGCGCCTGAATCCGGAGAAACCATGTCCAAGCTTTTGATCGACGGCCGCTGGGTCGACGGCGAGTCCGTCCAGCCCATGCTGGACAAGTACAACGGCAGTAGCTACGGCGAGATGGCCGTTGCGTCCGACGAACAAGTGACGCAGGCCGTGACGGCCGCCCAGGCGGCGGTCGCCGCTTCCACCCTCACCCCTTACGAGCGCTACGAGATCCTGTCGGAGAGCGCGCGGCAGGTGGACAGCCGCGGCGCGCTGCTGCGCGACCTGATGCGCCACGAGGCCGGCTTTACCCGCGCCGACGCCGACAACGAGACCAAGCGCTGCGTGCAGACGCTGCAGCTCTCGGCCGAGGAAGCCAAGCGGCTAAACGGCGAACTGGTGCCGATGGAAGCGGCGGCCGGCATGAAGAACCGGCTCGGTTTTACCGTGCGAGTGCCGCGCGGCGTGGTCTGCTGCATCACGCCGTTCAACTCGCCGCTTAACACCGTGGCGCACAAGGTGGGGCCGGCCTTGGCGGGCGGCAACGCCGTCGTGCTCAAACCCTCGAACCTCACGCCGCTCACGGCCGTCGAACTGTGCCGCGCGCTGCTCGACTCGGGACTTCCTCCATCACTGCTGGCGCTCGTCAACGGCCCCGGCGAACGCATCGGCCGCCGGCTGCTCCAGGACCAGCGCATCGCCTACTACGCCTTCACCGGCAGCACCCGGGTCGGGCGCGAGATCCAGCAAGCGGCCGGATTGCGCGGCGTTCAGCTCGAGCTGGGCAGTATCGCCAGCACCATCGTGTGCCACGACGCCGACATCGCGATGGCGATTCCCAAGATCGTCAACGCGGGCTTTCGCAAGGCGGGCCAGGTCTGCACGTCCGTGCAGCGGCTGTTCGTGGATCGCCGCATCGCGGACGACTTCGTGCCGCGCTTCGTGGCCGCTGCGAAAGCGACGCGGGCCGGCGATCCGGCGGATGCCGCAACGGTCATCGGTCCGATGATCAGCCGCGAGCACGCGCGCCGTGCGCAGTCTTGGGTGGCCGAAGCCGTGGCGGGCGGGGCGCGCCTGCTCACCGGCGGCAGCTGCGAGGGCAGCGTCTTGCCGCCGACGATCCTGCAGGACGTGCGCGATGACATGCGCGTCTACTGCGAGGAGATCTTCGCGCCGGTGGTTTCCATCCTCGTGTTCGACGAGCTCGACGACGCGGTGCGGCGCGCCAACGACAGCCCGTTCGGCTTGGCCGCCGGCCTGTTCACCGCCGACCTCTCCACTGCCCTGCGCACCGCGCGCCGGATGAACTTCGGCGGCGTGCACATCAACGAGGCCTCCAGCGCGCGCGTCGACGTGATGCCCTTTGGCGGCGTCAAGGACAGCGGCTTCGGCCGCGAGGGCCCGGCCTATGCCATCCGCGAAATGACCGAGGAACGCCTAATCACGGTCGCGTACTAAAGAGCGACGACGCGCGCCAACACCATGCCCCAGACCCCATCCCAAGCGCCCAACACGCTGCGCGTCGCCGTCGACATCGGCGGCACTTTCACCGACGGCGTGGCTACGCTGTACCCTGCCGGCCAGATCTGGGTCGGCAAGACGCCGACCACCGCGCACGATCCGGGCGAGGCGGTGTCCACCGTGATCGCCGACCTGCTGCGGCAGATCGCAGGCTCGGTCGGCGCCAAGGCCCCGCGCCTGGCGGAGGTCGTGCACGGCACGACGCTCATCACCAACACACTGATCGAGCGCAAGGGCTCGCGCACCGGCCTGGTGACCACCTCCGGCCAGCGCGACATGCTCGACATCGGCCGCGAGTGGCGCTACGACATCTACGACCTGGACATCGTCATGCCCACGCCCTTGATCGCGCCCGCCGATCGCGTGGAACTCGACGAGCGCATGGATGCGCGTGGTCAGGCCGTGCAGGCGCCCTCACCGGCCGCACTGGCGCGCGTCGCCGACGAGCTCAAGGCGATGGGCGTCGAATCGGTGGCGGTGTCGCTGCTGCACTCCTACGGCAACGATGAACACGAGCGCCGTGTGGGCGAGGAACTGCAACGCCGCCTTCCCGGCGTGTCGGTCTCGCTGTCCTGCGATCTCGCGCGCGAGATCAATGAATTCGAGCGAACCTCCACCGCGGCGGCCAACGCCTATGTCAAGCCGATCGTCGCGGCCTACCTGCAGCAGTTGGAGGAACGCATCGAGCGCATCGAGCCGCAGGTGCCGCTGCGCATCATGGTCTCCAGCGGTGGCTTTACTTCGGCCAAGTCGGCGGCGCAAGCCCCCATCCTGCTACTGGAGTCCGGCCCCGCGGCCGGCGTGCTGTCGGCGCTGAACACGGCGCGCCAGAACGAAGTGCGCCAGGTGCTCGCCTTCGACATGGGCGGCACTACGGCCAAGGCCTGCGTTGCCATCGACGGCGAAGCGCCGGTGGCGCACTCGTTCGAGTGCGCGCGCGTCGAACGCTTCAAGCGCGGCTCTGGGCTGCCGATCCTGATCCCCAGCATCGAGCTGATCGAGATCGGCGCGGGCGGCGGCTCTATCGCGTACTGCAACCGCCTGGGCCTGCTCAACGTCGGCCCGGAGTCCTCCGGCTCGGTGCCCGGCCCGGCCTGCTATGGCCACGGCGGCACCGCAGCGACGGTGACCGATGCGGACCTGCTGCTGGGCTATCTCTCCGCCGGCAGTTTCCTCGGCGGCGACATGAAGCTGGACGTGGAGCGAGCCAGCCAGGCGATGGCGCGGCTGGCCGAGAAGCTCGGGGTCTCCAACACCGAAGCGGCCTGGGGCATCTACAACATGGTCAACGAGAACATGGCGAGCGCCGCCCGCATCCACATCGCCGAGAAGGGCCATGACCCGCGCGACTTCGCGATGATCGCCACCGGGGGCGCCGGCCCGGTGCACGCGCTGGAAGTCGCGCGCAAGCTGCGCATTCCGCGCGTGCTGGTGCCGATCGCGGCCGGCGCCGGCTCGTGCCTGGGGATGCTGGCCGCGCCGGCCCGCGTCGACCGCTCCTGGTCCAGCCCGGCGCTGCTGGCCGACACCGCCTGGGGGCAGGTCGCCGCGGCGCTGGAGCAAATGAAAGCCGAGGCGCGGAAGGAGCTCGACTCCGCGGGCGCCAGCGACATCGAGTGGCGCATCAGCGTGGAGATGCGCTATTACGGCCAGGGCGCGGAGGTGCCCGTCTCCATCCCCTACGAGAAGGTGAGCGAGCACACCGCGCCCGCAATCGCCGCGGGCTTCGAGGCGCAGTACAGCCGCCTCTACGGCCGCGCCGTGCCGGGTGGCAAGCCGCAGGTCATGACCTGGCGGCTCACCGGACGGGCGGCCAGCCGCGGCCACCACTTCGAGTGGGGCGACGGCCGCGTCCGCAATCCGGGCAGCGCGCAAAGCGGAACCCGACCCATCTACCTGTCCCTACGCAAGGCGCATGGCCCTGTGCCGGTGTACGAGCGGTACGCGCTCGCGCCGGGCCAGGTGCTGCAGGGCCCGCTCATTCTCGAGGAGCGCGAATCGACGATCGTCGTGCCGGTGCAGGCCGAAGTGACGATCCTGGCCGACCGCACCGTCTCGGTCCACATCAAGGAGTTCGACTGATGAACATGGTTGCCGAACTGCCGGACGCGCTGCGTCCCGACCCCGGCTCGCGCTTCAACGCCATCGAGCTGGAGATCCTGTGGAAGCGCCTGATCAGCGTTGTAGATGAAGCCTCGGCGGCCTTCGTGCGCACATGCTTCTCCACTTTGGTACGCGACGGCAACGACTTTGCCATCGTGCTCACCGACGCACAGGGCCGCTCGCTCGCGCAATCCTCGATGAGCCTGCCCGGCTTCATCGGCTGCCTGCCCGCGACGGTGCGCCACGTGCTCGCCAAGTACCCCGCACCCACCATGAAGGATGAGGACGTCTACATCACCAATGATCCATGGAAAGGTTCGGGCCACATCCATGACGTGACCACAGTGATGCCCATCTTCCGCGACGGCCAACTGGTCGCCTTCGCGGCGATCGTCTCGCACTTGCCGGACATCGGCGGGAGGCTGCGCAGCAACAGCACCCGCGAGATTTACGAAGAGGGGCTGCAGATCCCGATGATGAAGCTGATGGATGGCGGCCAGCCCAACGAGGTGCTGATCGAGATCATCACGCAGAACATCCGCGTGCCCGACCAGGGCATGGGCGACATCTGGGCCCAGGTTTCGGCCTGCCGCAAGATGAGCGAGCGGCTGCAGCCGCTGCTGGACGCGATCGACCTGGAGGAGCTCGGCGCCGCGGTGCGCGCCCGGTCCGAAGCGGCTATGCGCGAAGCGATCCGCGGCATCCCGGACGGCGTGTACTGCTCGACGGTGCAGCACGACGGCTTCGAGGCCCCAATTTTCATTGAGTGCAAGCTCACGGTGAGCGGCGACCGCATCGACGTTGACTACACAGGCTCTAGCGCGCAGTTGCCGCGAGCCGTCAACGTCGTGCCGATCTACACCTTCGCCTATACCGTGTACGGTCTCAAGGCGCTGCTGTGCCCGGACATTCCGAACAACGAGGGCAGCTTCGCGCCAATCACCACCGACGCCCCGCTGGGTTCGCTGTTCAATCCCACCTACCCGGCGGCCTCGGGCGGACGCAGTGCCATCGGCCACCTGTTGCCGGCGGCGGTGTTCAAGGCGCTGGCCGACGTGCTGCCGGACAAGGTGTGGGCCGGCGGCTCTCCCAACTCGTCGATCACGATGTCCGGCGAGTACCGGGGCAAGCGCTACGCGGTCGTGAACTTCCTCAACGCAGGCCAGGGCGCCAACGCGCGGCGGCCCGGCTACTCGGCGCTTTCCTTTCCGGGCAACCTGGGCAACACGCCGGTGGAAATGATGGAAAGCCTGGCGCCGATCCGCGTGATCCGCCGCGAGATCCGGCGCGGCAGCGGCGGGCTCGGCAGGCACCAGGGCGGTGACGGCATCTGTTTCGAATTCGAGCTGCTGCCCGATGCGCCCGATGCGACGGCGTCCTTCCTGATGACGCAGCTGAAGTCGGTGCCTGCCGGCCTGGCCGGCGGCGGCGCGGGACAGCCGGGGCGCTTGTTGATCAATGGCGCCCTGATCGATCCGACCGAGCCGCGCATTCTGCGGGCCGGTGACCGGATCAGGATGGAGACCGCGGGCGGTGGCGCCTTCGGCAAAGCGGCCGCGGCCCGCGCAAACGAACAGGAGACGCAATGAGCGACATGAAACGAATAGACCAGAACGCGCGGCGCAGCCGGGCCCTGGTCCACAATGGGCTGGTGTACCTGTCCGGCCAGGTGCCGGACGATCGCAGCACGGGCGTGCGCGAGCAGGCCGGCGCGGTGTTCAAGAAGATCGACGAGCTGCTGGCCGAAGCCGGGACGGACAAGTCCCGGTTGATCTCGGCCCAGGTCTGGCTCAAGACGATGGACGACTTTGCCGCCTTCAACGAGGTGTGGGATGCCTGGGTCGTGCCCGGGCAGACCCCGACGCGTTGCTGCGGCAAGGTGGAACTCAACGATCCCCGCTGTCTGGTCGAAATTGTCGCGATTGCGGCGCTGCGGAACGGGGCCCAGTGAACCAGCAGGCCAGTCAAGTGGGCAATCGAAAAGAGGCCCGCAGCTAGTCTCGGGACGACGAGGGTGTGAACCGCCTTTAGCACTTCGGCGCGGGCGTCGATCGCATCGACTGCGACTGCCGTTCGGGCGGCAATCGATGCGATGGCAGCACCGATTCACCGCGCGATACCAGAGGACAACTGTGGCTCACTCTGAACCATTGTCGCACCCGGCCGATCGTTCTTCGGGGGCAGCCATCGCACCAGCGCCGGCCACAATTGGCGGGGCTCAATTGGCTTCGTGACATAGTCGTTCATGCCGGCTGCGAGACACTCGCGGCGATCCAAGTCTGTCGCGTTCGCGGTCAAGGCCAAGATTGGCAAGTTGCCCATGCCCGGAAGGAGTCGGATGGCTCGCGTGGCGGTCAGGCCATCCATCACGGGCATCTGCATGTCCATTAATACGGCGTCGTAACGATTCTCCTGTACGCGGCGAATTGCCACGGCACCGTTTTCTGCAACATCAACACGCAGTCCAGCCTCCATGAGTATCTCGGTTGCGACGATCTGGTTGATATCGTTGTCCTCCACAAGCAGCACACGCGCACCGCGAATTGACGCCAGCGGCGAGTCGTAGCCGGCCGCGACCTCAGCCGGCTGAGGAGCGCCTTCTTGGTGGGCGAGCCCTGCGAGGGCGTTTGTGGTTGCTTCGTGAAGCAGCGCGGCGGTCACCGGTTTCACAAGAACCTCGCGCACACCCGCAAGCTCGGCCTCACCTCGCAGGTCCTGCCGACTGAAGGCGGTGACCATGATGACCGCAGGGCCGTTCTGCAGGCCCAAAGCTGCAATCTGCCGTGCTGTGGAGACGCCATCCATCGCGGGCATGCGCCAGTCGAGGTACACCGCATCAAAAGGCCGTCGCTCGATCGCGGCTTGCCGAACCATCTCCACCGCCGAGTAACCAGACGCAGCCTCACGTACCTCAAGGCCCATTGCCAACAACATCTCGCCAATCACCTCGCGTGCGCTGTCATTGTCGTCCACAACCAATGCGCGACGACCCTGCAACTCCGGATCCAGGCGCTGTGGGTGCGGTCGCACCTGGAGGGCCGCGCGGACCCGCGCGGTAAACCAAAACGTGCTGCCGTGCCCCGGCTCGCTGTGCAGGCCAACGTCACCCCCCATCAACTGCGCGAGCTGCTTCGAGATTGCCAAACCCAAGCCCGTGCCGCCGAATTTACGTGTGGTGGACGCGTCCGCCTGCTGAAAGCTGTTGAAAAGCCCCGTCGCCTGCTGCGCTGTGAGACCGATGCCGGTGTCACTCACGGCAATGTGCAGCATCAAGACCATGGGCCCCTTCTCATCGAGCCGCACCCGGATTCTGATCTCGCCAGTCTCGGTGAACTTAACTGCATTGTTCGCGAAATTGAGCAGCACTTGGGACAGACGCAATGAGTCGCCATTCAGCCACTTGGGCACTTCTGCGCCCACATCAAAGATTAACTTCAAGCCTTTGGCCGCGGCCTTGTCAGAAATGATGTTCGCGACGTTGGCCATTACCTTGTCGAGCTCGAAATCGGCTGCCTCTATGACCATTTTTCCGGCTTCGGCCTTCGAGAAATCGAGAATGTCGTCAATGATGCCCAGCAGATTTCGGCTGGCGGCTTGCACTTTCTGCAGGTAGTCTCGCTGGCGAGGAGAAAGGTCGCTCTGCATGACCAAGTGGGTGAGCCCGATCACCGCGTTCATTGGTGTCCGAATCTCATGGCTCATATTTGCCAGGAATTCTGACTTGGCACGCGCTGCTTCCTGCGCCTGATCTCGGGCCTGTCGTGTTTCGTCCTGCTCCCGCTGCAATGAAGACAGGACTCGGCGCAGGGCACGCACGGGCAAAACACGGAGCGTGAGGAACACCAGCGCAGCCATCAGGAGTCCTCCCGCGGCAACGCCTGCGGTCTGCAGAAGCAATGGCCTTATCGAGCGAACCATTACCAGTCGACCTACGTTTACGCCATCCACCGCCAATGGCTCTTCCTCGACAATGAGCGGCGGATCAAGCAAATCACGGGATTCCTGCGCAATTCGGCCACCGGCGTCCAACAGGACGCGCTGTTCGGGGACTCCAGCGGGGCGACGCGTCAGAGTTGAGCGCAACTGTCCTGCCGTGACCGTATTGGGTTGCGAATTCGTCCGGACGATCAATTCCATCAGACGGCCATTAACTTCCGCTTCCGTATCTAGCGCGGTGCGCTGCACGTTGTACATCGAGGCAAAGAAAACAAGGGGCAGCGCAAGAGCCACAATGGCCGCGACGATGGCCGCGCTGATTGTCAATAGACGTTCCATCAGGAGGGCCTCAGCGCGCACGGCGCATATGAACGACTATTCATGCTGTCCCCTTTATAGAGTTGGGGATCTCTCCCGTCAGCTGATCAGAACCTATGCCCAAGGTTTTGCCTTAGGTGAACGCGCTGAGGCGCTTAGGGGAATCGCCTATTCGCCAGGCAGTGCGAGTACGCGATGACTGATTGCTCCAAGGTACGAACGAACATAAGCGCCAACAGCGTCATCGCAAATCGAGTTGACGCGTGCCTTGGTCCCCCTCATTCTTACGCAGCAGATCGGGCAGATCGGGCAGATCGGGCAGATCGGGCAGATCGCGAATCTAAAGCGATCTGGATCTCAAGGCGTAGAGAACTCAAATTCCGTGGTCTTTTCGTACCCCAATCGAAAACGGCACCCAAGGTGCCGCAAGTGAAAACGGCACCCGAAGGCGCCGCAAGTCATTGATTCAATTGGTGGGTGATACATGGATCGAACATGTGACCCCTGCCGTGTGAAGGCAGTGCTCTACCGCTGAGCTAATCACCCCTTCCTGCAGGTGAGAATCGCGCGATTCGCCCCTGCCGGAGAGCCTCGAATTATGCCACAGGCCTTTGCACAGTCTCGATGCGCCAGAGCGTCTTGCCTCCGCTGGCCTTATCGAGCTGCTTGAGCACTTCCTCGTGGGCCGCCGCTTCTTCCTTGCTGGCCAGCAGCACCGGCAGCGTGAACGCGGTGAGGTCGACCCGCGTGACAATGCCGCCGATGGCGCCGCTGTCGGCCATGTCGATCAGCAGCGCGTCCTGGCCGCGCGTGAGGTTGATGTACACGTCGGCGAGCAACTCCGCATCGAGCAGCGCGCCGTGCAGCGTGCGGCTGGAATTGTCCACGCCGAGGCGATCGCATAGCGCGTCGAGGCTGTTGCGCTTGCCGGGATACACCTCCTTGGCCATGGCCAGGGTGTCGGTGACCTGCCCGACGCAGCTGGTGAACGCCGGCTTGCCCGCGAGTTCGAGTTCCTTGTTCAGGAAGGCCACGTCGAAGGCGGCGTTGTGGATGATGATCTCCGCCCCGGAAACGTACTCCATCAATTCGTCCGCCACCGCCGCGAAGCGCGGCTTGTCGCGCAGGAATTCATTGCTGATGCCGTGCACCTTGAGCGCGTCTTCGTGGCTGTCTCGCTCGGGGTTGAGGTAGAAGTGCTTGTTGTTGCCGGTCAGCTTGCGCCCGAGCAGCTCGACGCATCCGATTTCGATGATGCGGTCGCCGCCCTCGGCGGACAGGCCCGTGGTTTCCGTGTCGAGAACGATCTGGCGCATGGGATGCGATTATGCTTGAGCGATACGTCCATCCGCGAGGCATTTATGTTCGATCTCACTGGAAAAGTGGCCCTGGTCACCGGCGGCAACGGCGGCATCGGGCTGGGAATGGCAACCGGCCTTGCACAAGCCGGCGCCACCGTGATCCTCGCCGGACGCAACGCGGAAAAATCCGCGGACGCGGCCGCCGATTTGCGCACCAAGGGGCGGCTGTGCGACGCCGTAGAGGCCGACGTCACGGACGAACACGAGGTAGCCGGCATGTTCCAGAAGTTGATGGTGCGGCACGGCCGGCTCGACATCCTCGTGAACAACGCGGGCGGCACGGTGCGCAAGCCACCGCACGAATTGAGCCTGGAGGAGTGGAACTCGGTGATGGATACGAACCTCACGAGCACCTTCCTGTGCTGCCGCGCCGCGCACGCGCTGATGAAGGAATCGGGCGGCGGCAAGATCATCAACATCGGCTCCATGCTGTCGATCTTCGGCGCTCCCTACGCCGCGGTGTATGGGGCCAGCAAGGGCGGCGTGGTGCAATTCACACGGTCCATCGCGACGGCGTGGGCCCCCGACAAGATCCAGGCCAATGCGGTCTTGCCCGGATGGATAGACACCGACCTCACGCGCGGCGCGCGTGAGCAGGTGCCCGGACTGAACGAAAGGGTGTTGGCGCGCACGCCTGCGGGACGTTGGGGGGTGCCGGCGGACTTGGGCGGCATCGCGGTGTTCCTGGCGAGCAGCGCTTCGGACTTCGTCACCGGGACCGCGATTCCCGTGGACGGCGGCTACTCGATCTCCTAGCGGGAGGGGCTAGTGATTTTCCTTGGCGTGGTTGATCGAGTACTTCGGGATCTCCACCGTCAAGTCCTTTTGCGCCACGATGGCCTGGCACGACAGGCGTGAATTCGGCTCCAGGCCCCACGCGCGGTCCAACAGGTCTTCCTCGTCCTCTTCCATCTCGTTGAGCGAGTTGAAGCCTTCCCGCACGATGATGTGACAGGTGGTGCAGGCGCAGCTCATGTCGCAGGCGTGCTCGATCTTGATGTTGTTGTCCAGCAAGGCCTCGCAGATCGAGGTGCCCGCGGGCACGCTCACCTCCGCGCCGTTCGGGCAGTACTCGGGATGCGGCAGGATCTTGATGGTGGTCATAGCGTCTCGAGGTTCTTGCCGGCCAGGGCCTTGCGGATGCTGTTGTTCATCCGCGCCGCGGCGAACGCTTCGGTGCCGTCGGCCAAGGCCTTGGTCGCAGCTTCGATGGCGGCCGCGTCGGCGCTTTGTGCCGCAACGTTGCGCAGCTGCTCCATCAACCCGGCGATGCGTTCGCGTTCCTGCCCCTCCAGCAGATCGCCGTCGGCGTCCAGCGCGCTTTGCGTCGCCAGCAACATCCGTTCGGCATCCACGCGGGCTTCGGTCAGCGCCCGCGCCTTCATGTCGGCTTCCGCCGTGCTGAAGCTTTCCTGCAGCATGCGGGCGATCTGGTCATCGGTGAGGCCGTACGAAGGCTTCACATCGATACGCGCTTCGACGCCGCTGCCCTGTTCGCGCGCGCTCACGCTGAGCAAACCATCGGCATCGACGGTGAAGGTCACGCGTATGCGTGCCACGCCGGCCGCCATCGGCGGGATGCCGCGCAACTCGAAGCGCGCGAGGCTGCGGCAATCCTGCACCAGGTCGCGCTCGCCTTGCACCACGTGCAGCGCCAGTGCCGTCTGGCCGTCCTTGTAGGTGGTGAAGTCCTGGGCCTTGGCCGTGGGAATGGTTTCGTTGCGCGGCACGATGCGCTCCACCAGCCCGCCCATGGTCTCGATGCCGAGCGACAAGGGGATCACATCCAGCAGCAGCAGATCGCCCGAGGTATTGTTGCCTGCGAGCTGGTTGGCCTGGATGGCCGCACCGAGCGCCACCACTTCGTCGGGATTGAGATTCGTAAGCGGCGCGCGGCCGAAGAATTCAGCGACTGCCGCTTGGACCTGGGGCATGCGCGTCGATCCGCCTACCAGCACCACGCCTTGCACCTGGTCCTTGGTAAGCCTGGCATCGCGCATGGCTTTGCGCACGGCGGTCATGGTGCGGGCGGTGAGCGCTGCGGTCACCACTTCGAAATCGCGGCGGCCGATCGAAATTTCCCTCGCGGCACCCCCAAGTTCGATGCGGGCGACAGCGGTTTCGGAAGCTGACAGCGCTTCCTTCGCCGCCCGAGCCGCCATCTTGATCGCCGCCTTTTCGCTGGCGCTGCTGGCCTGCAAACCAAGTTGCTGCAGCATCCAGTCGGCCAGTGCGCGGTCGTAATCGTCGCCGCCGAGTGCCGAGTCGCCGCCGGTTGCGATCACCTCGAACACGCCTTGGCTGAGCCGCAGGATGGAGATGTCGAACGTGCCGCCGCCGAGGTCATA
>JAQGMT010000048.1 GCA_028292185.1 Ramlibacter sp.
TTACGGCCAGGATCCCATCACCGGATGCATCGACGCGTTCGCATTCATTTACGACAGCGACCCCGTGATTCGCGTATATCACTGCCGCTGAGTCCGGCGCCATCCGGGCGCCGCAGCTCGTCGCACGGTCAAGGCCGCGGGGCGGGTGCTTGGGCGATAAACTGCAGCCCTGGACTCCCTCAACGGGCAAGCTGCCTGAAGCCATCGATGCAGAAATTCAACGGGGACGCGCGCGGCCCGCTCGATGGAGTGCGGGTGCTGGACCTGTCACGCCTGGTCGCCGGCAACATGCTGACCGCCTTTCTCGCTGATTTCGGCGCCGATGTGATCAAGGTGGAACGCGAGGGCTCGGGCGACGACCTGCGCAACTGGCGCGAAGCGGACCACGACATCTACTGGAAGGTGTACGGGCGCAACAAGCGCTCGCTGGTGCTGGACCTCAAGTCCGACGCCGGCCTGGCCACACTCAGGAAGCTGGTGCGTCATTCGCAGATCTTCGTCGAGAATTTCGTGCCGGGCGGGCTGGAGAAGATGGGCCTCGCGCCGGACCTGCTGCTGCAACTCAATCCGCAGTTGGTGATCGTGCGCATTTCCGGCTGGGGCCAGACCGGCCCGTTCAGCCACAAGCCCGGATTCGGTACGCTGGTCGAAGCGATGTCGGGATTCGCCCACCTCAACGGCTTCGCCGACCGGCCGCCGGCGCTGCCGCCGCTCGCGCTGGCCGACATGATCGCCGGCATGTACGGCGCGGCGGGCGTTCTCACGGCCTTGCGTGTGGCGGAGCGCGAGGGACGCGGCCAAGTGATCGATCTGTCGCTGTTCGAGCCGATCTTCTCGACGATCTCGTCCGAGGCCGCGAAGTTCAAGCTCACCGGCGAGCCCACGATGCGTTCGGGCAACCAGTCCAGCCACACCGCACCGCGCAACATCTATGAATGCAGCGACACAAAATTCGTCGCGCTGTCCGGATCGATGCAGTCGATGGCGCTGCGCATCTTCGACACCATCGGGCGCCCGGAGTTGAAGAGCGATGCGCGATTCAAGACCAATGCCGCGCGCGTGGCCAACCGGGACGCGCTCGACGCGATCATTGCCGCCTTCATTCGCGAGCGCTCGCAAGCGGAGAACCTCGCGCTGTTCGAGGCGGCCGGCGTGACCGTGGGCCCCGTGTGCTCGGTCGGCGACCTGATGGAACATCCCTTCGTCAAGGGGCGCGAAGCCATCGTCGAACTCGAGGATGCCGACATGGGCAGCGTGCCCATGCACAACATCGTGCCGCGCCTGTCCGCCAGCCCGGGCGGGTTCAGGCGGCCGGCGCCCAAGCTGGGCGAACACACGAACGAGATTCTGTCGGAACTCGATCGCCTGGATTGATCACACACCCGGAAGCCCACCATGCCTGAACTTGCCGCACTGCCGCCCTGGCGCTCGATGCTCTTCGTGCCTGCCACCAGCGACCGCTTCGTCGAAAGCGCGCTGCGCCAGCCCGCCGACGCCTTGCAGATCGATCTGGAAGACAGCGTCGCTCCTGACCAGAAAGCATTGGCGCGCGAACGCCTGCCCGCCATCGCCGACCGCTTCGCCGCGGCGGGCTACGACGTTATCGTGCGCGTCAATCGTCCATGGCGGCTATTGGTGCGCGACCTGGAAGCGGCCGTGCGACCCTCGGTGCTGGCGGTGTCGCTGCCCAAGGTACCCGACGCCTCGATGATTCGCGCTGTCGCCGAGATCCTGCGAGAACTCGAGGCCGCCGCAGGCATGGCGGCGGGCCACACCCGCATCGTGGCCATGGTGGAGGATGCCGAAGGCCTGCACAACATGGCCGAGATCGCGGCGGCGCATCCGCGCGTGCACGGCATCATCGTCGGCGCCGAGGACCTGGCCGTTTCCATGCGGATGGCAGTGGACGACGACGCGCTCTATGTGCCCAACGTGATGGCGGTTGCCGCCGCCCGCCGCGCAGGTGTGATGCCGATCGGCTTCGTCGGCTCGGTGGCCGACTTCGCGGACCCGGGGGAATTCCGGCGCAAGATCGAACGCGCCCGCCGCCTCGGCTTCGAAGGCGCGTTCTGCATTCACCCCAAGCAGGTGACCATCCTCAACGAAGCTTTCGCGCCCCATGCGCAGGAGGTCGAGCACGCACAAGCCCTGCTGGCGGAATTCGAAAAGCAGGTGGCGGGCGGGCGGGCCGCATTCGCCTTCAAGGGGCGGATGGTGGATCTGCCGGTGGTGGACCAGGCTCGGATGGTGGTCGCGCGGCACGAAGCCATCCAGCGCCTGGAGCGCAAGCGCTCCGCGCCCCGCTGACAGCAGCCGCTAGCGCGACGGCGCTTCGTGCAGGCAGGCGATCTCCGCCTTGCCATCGGCCGGCTGCACGGTATGCAAGGGATAGCGCCGCAGCACTTCGGGATCGTGTCCCGGCACCACGTGCCGCGGGCTCGCGGCCAGGCCTTTGACTTTCTCCCAGCCCGCGACCATGTCGCCGACGTGGTACACGATGGGATAAGGCGCCTGCGCTTCCATGTTCTCGTAGTAGTGCGAGGCGTCGGACGCAAGCACCACCCAGCCGCGCCGCGTATGAACGCGCACCACCTGCAAGCCGTCGGTGTGGCCGCCGATCAGGTACAGCTGCAGCCCCGGCGCGAGTTCGGCGTCGCCGCGATAGAACGAAACCCGATCGCGATAGACGCCGCGTACGACGTGCACCACGTCGTCCGCCGTGTAGGCCGCGCGGAAGATCGGCCGGCACATGTTGCAGCCGACGGCATAGTGCAGTTCGCGCTCCTGGATGTGGATGCGCGCGTTGGGCAGCAGGTCGAGATTGCCGGCGTGGTCATAGTGCAGGTGCGTGACGATCACATCGGTGACCGCCTCGGGCGAAACGCCCAGGAGTGAAAGCGATTCGATCGGGCAGCGCAGGAACGTGCGCTTGCGATCTTGCGCGGCCGCCCGATTGAAGCCGGTATCCACCAGCCACACGCGCGCGCCGTCGCGCACCAGCCAGACGAAATAGTCCATCGGCATCGATGCGTCGTGCGGGTCGGCGCCGGCAATGAAATTGTCGCCGCGTGTCCGCTCGTGCGTTGCGTAGCGAAGCGCATAGGCTTCGTACTGCGGCAGGTTTGCATCCATGGTTGCTGCGATGTTAATCGAGCAGCGCGCTCACCTTTTTCGGGGCTCCAGCGGCGATGGCGCCCACCCTCCCCGGTGTAGACTCAGCCGTGTCGAACATGGCGAC
The DNA here is from genome assembly GCA_028292185.1 of Ramlibacter sp. Lineage (GTDB taxonomy): Bacteria > Pseudomonadota > Gammaproteobacteria > Burkholderiales > Burkholderiaceae_C > Ramlibacter. The sequence continues at coordinate 3,239 of JAQGMT010000048.1, forward strand.
AGCGTCCTGCTGTGCTCGCCTGTGACCAGGAGAGGGTGAACCATGGCGGCTTTCACGGTTTTCTTTTGCGGTACGGGTTCGAACAGCTTCGACTTCGCCAACAGCGACTATCACTCGGGCGAACTTATCTCCACGCTGGCCCGCCACTGCGCCGGCATGGAGTTCGTCGACTGGATCATCGCCGATGGTCCGGGCAGCGGAAACCACCAGGAAGACGAGAAGTTCGTTTCGCCCGGCAACTACTGGGGATGGCAAGGCGTCGCTACGGGCAAGGGCTGGCAGGAAAACGTCGGCCACGCGCTCGCCATGATTCATGGCGAGGCCAAGTGGAGCCGCAAGCAGCTCACCGAGTTGAATTACAGGATATTGAAAGAGGCCGGCATCGCGATCAAGGACGCCGAGATCGACTTCGACAGTCTTTCCGTCAACCTGCCCGACAGAAAGGTGACGCAGCAGCAATTGCAGATGCAGAAGATCAAGATCTTCCGCAAGCGAAATCCGGTCACCAGCATCAATGCCATTGGCTGGAGCCGCGGCGCGGTCACCACCCACATGTTCGCCAACGCGCTGGCCAGCGACAAGGACCTCAGCCACTTACCTGTGAACATCATCGCCGTGGACCCGGTTCCCGGCACGGGCAATTTCCAGCTCAATCGGACCTCGATTCCCGCCAACGTGAAAAACTACGTCGGGTTTTATGCGCGCGACGAAAGATCATTCGGCTTCGCGGCCACCTTGCCTACTTTTGCGAAAGGGGTCGACGCCACGATCTACCCGATGCCTGGGCGCCACGCGACGCTGGTAGGAAACGCCGGCAACTACATCGGCGGGAACGGCGCGGAAGTTTTCAACGCGCCCGGCAAGGTGGTCAAAATGCTGGCGGAGAATTACCTGGCCGGGTGGGGAACCAGGCTGTCCAAGCGGCTGCCTTATTCCGAACTTGAAATCCTGCGTTGCTACGACGAGATGGTCGGGCAGGAGAAACTTTTCAAGGAGCTGCGAAAAACTGTCTATACAACCCAGAAGGGACAGTCGAAGGACAGGGACATCTCCGTGGGGCAAGACTGGATGAGCTCCAAGTTCCAGGCGGTGAAGCAGTTGTCGTCCACCGGTCCGTTCATCAACTGGCACCACGGCAAGCTCTTTCACCAGTTCGGCGGGTTCGCGAACCACCTGCAATACAACAAGAATACCCGCCAGGCCATGTTCAGATTATTGGCCTCTCGATGACCGAAAAGGAGAAGATTCATGAGTGACGGTGTGCTCCAAATTCCTTCCCTGAAAGGCCGCTGCTCGCCGGGCGAGTGGCAGGCCCGCGTGGATCTCGCCGCCTGCTACCGCCTGGTCGACCTCTACGGCATGTCCGACATGATGGCCAACCACATCTCGGCCCGCGTGCCGGACGAGGAAAGCTTCCTGATCAACCCCTACGGGATGATGTATGAGGAGATCACCGCCTCCTGCCTCATCAAGGTGGACCTGGCGGGCAACATCCTGTCCAAGCCCGACTTCGGCGCGCTGAACTACGGGGTCAACAAGGCCGGGTATGTCATTCACAGCGCGATCCATGAAGCGCGGCCGGAAGTCGGCTGCGTGATCCACACGCACAGCTGGGCGTCGATGGCGGTGTCCGCGCTGGACTGCGGGCTGCTGCCGATCACGCAGACGGCGATGCGTTTCCTGAAGATCGGCTATCACGAATACGAAGGCGTGGTGTTGAACTCGGCCGAAAAGGAATCGCTGGTGCGTGACCTGGGCGACGGTGAAGCCGTCGTGTTGCGCAACCATGGCGCGCTCGTTGTCGGCCGCACCGTGGGCGAATGCTTCAACTGGACGCACCGGCTGGAGCTGGCGTGCCGCTCGCAGATCGGCGCGATGTCGTGCAACACCAAGCTGCGGTCCGTGCCGCAGCAGGTGCTCGAGGAAACCTGGAACAACTACCAGCCGGGCACCCGGCGGCCCTACGGCCTGATGGAATGGCCGGCGCTGCTGCGCAAGCTCGATCGCATGGACCCGGCGTACCGAACCTGAACGTCCGAAGCACGGATTGGAATCAGAACACATGAATTGCATTTCGAAGTTCACGCGCCGGGATGTGCTCGCAGGCGCGGCCGCGTTCATGGCCGCGCCTTCTTGGGCCCAGGTCGCGGACTACCCGTCACGCTCGGTGCGGGTCATCGTCTCCTTCACCGCGGGCGGTACCACGGACATCATCGCGCGCGCGGTGGCGCAGAAGCTCACCGAACGGTTCAAGCAGAACTTCGTGATCGACAACAGGCCGGGGGGCGGCGGCAATATCGGTACCGAGCTCGCGGCGCGGGCGCCGGCTGACGGCTACACGCTGATCGTGAATTCCGTCGGTCCGATGGCGGTCAACCTGACGCTCTACAAGAAGCTGAACATCAACCCGCTCGTCGACCTGGTGCCGGTGGTGCAGATCGCCGATGTGCCGAACGTGCTGGTCGTCAACCCCTCCGTGCCGGCCAAGACCTTCGACGATTTCATCGCGTATGCGAAATCGATGCCCGGCGCACTGAACTACGGCTCCACCGGTATCGGCACGTCCTCGCACCTGTCGGGCTATATGTTGAGCAAGCGCGTCTCAGTGGAGACAACGCACGTGCCCTACAAGGGCGCCGAGGCATTGACCGACCTGCTCGCCGGCAGGCTTCAGTTCATGTTCGCGACCATCCCGTCGGTGATCCAACATATCCAGGCGGGCAAACTGCGCGCGATCGCGGTGACGAGCGCCAAGCGCTCGCGTTCCATGCCCGAGGTGCCGACGGTGGCGGAACGCGGCTTTCCCGGCTTCGAAGCCGGCTCGTGGTTCGGCTTTTTCGCGCCCAAGGGCACGCCCGAAAGCATCGTGCTGGCCCTGAACAAGGCGGTGAACGACGCTCTGCCCTCGCTCGAAGCGCAGCTGGTGCGCGAAGGCGCCGATCCTGTCGGCGGCTCGCCGCAGCAGTTCGGCCAGTTCGTGCAGAGGGAATACGAAAAATGGCGCGCCGTCGTGCGGGAGTCCGGCGCGACTGCGGAATGAGCGTGGAAGCGGCGCCTGTCCGCATCCTGATGTCGGCCCACGCGGCCGCGCGACTCGGCGCGGAAGTGGCGGCCGCGATGGGTTCACTCCCGCACACGCTGGTTGCCCCGCAAGACGATGACGCAATTCGCGCCGACGTCGCCTTCGTTTCCCGTGACGTGACCGGCCTCTCGACCAAGCACGACATCCAGCCGACGACGCAGGCCTTCTACGACGTGCTGCGTGCCGCTTCCGGGCTGCGCTGGGTGCAGATCCACTCGGCCGGGGCCGACCGCCCGATGTACCAGGAGTTGCGGCAACGCGGCGTGCTGGTCACGACGGCGTCCGGCGCGAGTGCACCGGTTGTTGCACAGACGGCGGTGCTCGGCTTGCTGGCGCTGGCGCGGCACTGGCCGCTGCTCATCGCCGCGCAGCGCGAACATCGCTGGTCAGCGTTGGTCGCTTCCGGCCTGCCGCGGGACCTGCAGGGGCAGACCGCCGTACTGGTGGGCTGGGGCCCGGTGGGCCAGGAGATCGCCCGCCTGCTGCTGGCTCTCGGATTGAAGGTGGTTGTCGTGCGCCGCCAGGCCGCCGCGGGCGCACAAGGCGTCGGCTTCGTCACAAGCGCGGAGCTCCACAAGGTCTTGCCGGGCGCGGATTGGTTGCTGCTCGCGTGCCCGCTAAGCCCGCAGACACGCGGTCTCATCGGCGCGGCGGAACTGGCGCTGCTACAGCGGCACGCCGGCCTGATCAACATCTCGCGTGGCGAAGTCATCGACGAAGCCGCGCTGATTCGCGCACTGGCCGCCAAAGAATTTGGCGGCGCGTACCTCGACGTGCATGCGCAGGAGCCGCTGCCGCCCGAGTCGCCGCTGTGGGACCTTCCGAACGTGATCGTGACGCCGCACAGCGCGGGCTTTTCGGACGGCAATGAAAGACGCGTCGCGGCCATCTTCCTGGACAACCTGGAACGCTGGGCGCGCGGCGAGCCGCTGCTCAACGCCGTCGCGCCCTGACGCCCTGACTCGGGACATTGATACCGAAACCGAGGCCACCTTTGATACCATGCCCAGCAAACAAGGCACTGCCATGTCGCGTCCCAACCTTCATTCATTGCTGGCCTGCGTTCTTGCGCTAAGCACTGCAATGTTCGCTGCGCCAACCGCGGCACAGGGCTGGGCCAAGGGCACCATCAGGATCGTCGTGCCCTTCCAGGCCGGGGGTTCCACCGATTTTCTGGCGCGCGCGCTCGGGCAAAAACTCAGTGAGCGTCTGCATCAGCCGGTGATCGTGGACAACAAACCCGGCGCCAATGGCACCTTGGGCGGCGCCTATGTTGCCAAGGCCGCTCCCGATGGCTTGACGCTGCTGATCGCCCAGTCGGGATTTGCCTCGAACCCCAGCCTGTTCAAGAACCTGCCCTATGACCAGACCACCGATCTGGTCCCGGTGTCGCTGATGGCCTCCGGGCCGCTGGTGCTGACAGTGAACGCCGCGTTTCCGGCCAAGTCGGTGAAGGAATTGATCGCGCTGGCCAAGCAAAAACCTGGTGCGATCAATTTTGGTTCGGCCGGCATTGGTTCGCTGCCGCATCTGGCGCCTGAACTGTTCAACATCATGGCGGGCACCAAGATGACCCACATCCCTTACAAGGGATCGGCCGCTGCGCTCGCGGATGTGATCAGCGGCCAGGTGCCGGTGTACTACATGAACCTGATCCTGAGTTTGCCGTATCTCAAGAGCGGGCAGCTGCGGGCGCTGGCGGTGACCAGTCCGCAGCGCTCCAGCATTGCACCGGAGTTGCCGACGCTGGCCGAGTCGGGATTGACGGGCTATGACATGACCACGTGGTACGGGCTGTTTGCGCCGGGCAAGATGCCCAAATCACTGGTGCTGACCATCCAGCAGGAGTTTGCGCAGGTGTTGCACCAGCCCGATGTCATGGAGAAATTCGCCGCCGACGGCGTGAACGTCGTGGCCAGCACACCGGAAGCGTTTCAGGAATTCCTCGGGCGCGAAGTCCAGAAATTTTCGAAGATCATCAAGGCCGCCGGCATCCGCGCCGGCGAATGACGCGCAGTTCGCGCAGATCAGGCCGGCTCGAGTTTTCGCTTGAAGCCCAGCACCTGTTCGAGCGTGTTCTCGCCGGTCTGGTCTGGCGGAAACACATTCCAAAGCTCCGAGTCGGGGATCAGTTCCTTCAGGGCCCAGGCTGCTGAACGCGTGTGCCGGGTGTCGGCGCCCGACATGATCAGCGAGGGAATGCGGATCGCCATCAGCTCTTCGCCGCTGGCGCCCGAGGGCATGGTGTCGTTGAAGATGGTGTCGCGGCTGCGCTCGCATATCGCGATGTACTGTTCCACATCTACCTTCAAGAGCTGCTGCGCGAACTCGGGGTACACCGCGGCCGGTGAACCCCAGGGGCCGATCTCCGGGTCCACCCAGAAGTTCTCGCCCTTGGGCGCGCGCGCGATCACCGCGGCCATGCCATTGGCCTTCACGAAGTCGATGTGCCGCTGAAAGAACGTACGCCCCTTCTTCTGCCAGAGATAGCCGCCGACCGGCCAGTGCAGCAACAGGCCTTTGCAAGCTTCCGGGTGGCGCACTGCAAAAGCGCAGGCCAGCGAGGCGCCCATGCAGCAGCCCAGCACGTAGGCTTGGTCAAAGCCGGCGAGATCGAGCAAGGCCTTGGCTTCCTTCACGTACAAGTCCCAGGACAAGGGCTCGACGCGTCCGCCAGACAATCCCGACTCGCGCCGGTCATAGGCTATCGTGGTGAAGTGTTTGGACAGGGCGGCGATGCCGTCCATTTCCTTCCAGGCTTCCTTGCCGCCCGCGGC